>CAJGDZ010000043.1 GCA_904502055.1 uncultured Clostridia bacterium
ACGTCCTCCGATCGGTATTTTTTCTGCTTGATCGCCAAAACCGAGAAGATCATGGAGATCAGCGGCTTTGTGGTGATGTCGCTCTTTTCGGACATAAAGAAGGGAATGCCCGCCTTCTCAAGCTCCGAGTCGAGAATGCCGCGATAGGACTCGGCGTTTCGGGTGACTACGGCAATATCACGGAAGCGATAGCCGTGCTCCTGCACCAGTGAGAGAATTTGCGCCACCGTGGCCTTGGCCTCGGCATAGGCATCCGCGCAACGCATCAGCGTGAGAGCATCGGAGGTTTTGGGAGCTCCCTCCGTTTTCTCTCCCTTGACGTGGAAATGCCAAAGATGCTCGGCAATTTCACGAAGCTCAGGTGCGGCAAAACGGTGAAAGTCGGATAGAGTCACGGTCTCCACCTGCTCACCGACAAGCGCGTGCAGATGCTTGGACGTCTCGTTTACACTTGTAAGATAAAGATCGCTTGCCAAGGGGCCGCTTGAGAAAAGCGAAAGGTAGACCTCGTCCGCCTGCGCGAGAATGCACTTCAGAATGCGATATTCCTGGGCGGTGAAGTCGGTGAAGGAGTCTATGTAGACGTGGTACCCCTCAAAGAAGTTGTTTTTTTCAAGAAGCTCAGCCAGCTTTGCCAGATCATCGCTGGCATCATCGTAGGATTCGCGAACCATGCTCTCATACATCGAATAAATAAGCGAAAGGTCACAGAGCTTGTTTTTAAAGGAGGTGTTGTCTTCTGCCTTTTTTGAGATCGCCTCCAGCCGTTCGGGGGTAATGTTGTAGGACTTGAGCTCGCCGACCGCAGAGAGAAGGGCGGCAGGCATGGTGGGATCCTTGGCGGTTCGTCCACCGAATTCCCGGAGAAGCGGCGCCAGCTCCTTCAGTGCCTGCCACATAAACAGCTCCTTCATGCCCGCAGTGATATAGTGGTAGGAAAGACCACCGTAAACGCGGAAGAGCTTGTTGGCAAGACGGGTGAAGTTGACCACCTCAAAAATAAGCTGTGCGGAAGGGGGGAGAAGCGCTGACATGGTGCGCTCTACCTCCACGGTCTGTTGCTCGGGAACAATGAGGATCGCCTTTTGGCCGCGTGCGATTTCCTCACGAATCCTTTGCGTGAAATGGGTCGTTTTTCCGGTTCCCGAAAGACCGTAGATCAAATGCAGCATAGTACCTCCTTAATAAACGAGCGTAAGGGATGCCTTGTTTTTGTCAAGAACAGCTCGCCTGAGTGAAAAATAATAGTGCTTGCGAAGAATATAAACGTTTTGTGCCTCCTTGCGGAGTAAAAAATAAAAGCGTTTTCCCGTGAGTCCCTTTCCCAGCCAAAAATGAGGGGAAACAATAAGCACGGTTGTGTTTTTTCTTTGGGAAAGCTCTTCAACGTGAGCACGCCAAAGCGATTCCGTGTCAAGCTCGCCTCCAAGCGTGGGGAAGAAGACAACGGTTTTTTGCCCTTCCAGAGCGCGGTGCATTCTTTTGTTTTCGCGTCGGTAGAAAACAAGGGCAGAAAAAGCAACGGTGGATGCCCCCAAAAGAACGAGCGGCAAAAGGATGAGAAGCCCGAGAACAATGACAAAAAAAGCAGTTCCGAGCTGAAGAAGCACCAGCAGATAGGAATAGATCCGAAAAAGCAGGGAGATCAGACGAAATTTGCGAAAGATGTCAAGATACCGCTGCCAAAAACCGTAGATCTGTGTTTTTTGGAGCAGAGAGGAAAGATACAAAAAATAATTGCGATTGGCAAGACTTCTCTCGGTATGCACACGCTCGGCAAGCCGATCGGAGAGCTTTTTCGGGAGATCCTCGGTTTTTTTATGTTGGGGCGTCTTTGGTGAGATCATTTCGTTTCTCCAATAAAGCGAGATTTCTCGAAATGACCTCCCGTCCGCGCCAGCTGTAGGCGCGCTTTGAGAATGCCTCGTCGTCCATCTGAGTAAGTATTTCCGCAGAGAGAAGAGCAAGTGTCTCCTCGTTAAAAAAGCCGATCGGAGAATAAAGGGTTCCGCGCTTTTTTGCACTTGCGGTATAGGGACACACCTCTTGACAAAGGTCACAGCCCCACGCGCTTTTCCGATTTCGGATCACAGATTCCTCGCTTGGCGAAAGAACGCCTTTTTTCTGTGTCAGCGAAGAAAGGCAATCCGCACATTCCCCCGATTTTTGCGGGCAGATTTTTTGGCACGCGCCGCACCCGATACAAGGAGAAATTTCCTGCGGTGAAGCCTCAAGAAGGGCATCGGTCAGGAGCTCTCCGATAAAAACGTAGGAGGAATATTTTTCGGTAATAAGAAGTCCGTTTTGGCCAATGACACCGAGGCCCGCCATCGCGGCGGCTCGCCGCTCGTCAATGGGGGAGTGGTCGGCAAAGGCGGCAAAACGGTTTTGCGGAAATTCTGCCCGAAGCGCTTCCAGTATTTTTTCGGTCAGCATCCTGAAATATAGATGATAGTCCTTTCCAACTGCATATGAGGAAAGATTCCGCTCGCCGTCGCACGCCCGTGTATAATAGGGAATGGCAAAGAGGGCAACGCTTCCGCTCTGAATCCCGTAGCGCTCCAGAAGATGCGGCTTTTGAACGGTGCAAGCGTCAAGCGGCAAAAAACCAAAGCAATCGATCCTATTGGCAAGCAGAAGCTCGGAAATGCGTTTTTTCAAATTTTTCCCCCCTTTTTTTCATCCAATCTCTTTTTTTCTCATTATAGCATATTTTGTGTCCGTTCACAAGAAAAAAAACGGACTTTGTGTGAAATTCAACTCTTTTTTATCAGACCTTCAAAATTTCGTCACAAAAGGGATTTATAATACTAGCATAAAATGAGAAAGGTGGGTACGTTTATGAACAACCATCCCTTTGACAACGAAAGAAACGAGGAAAGAAATACGCCGACCGAGCCGTCGGAATATCCGATCTATTCTCGCGAATATAAGCCAAACGGCAATCAGTACAGTGAATACAGTCACGTGTATTCCTATTCCTCCGAGGAGGATCGGCGGGACAGTACGCGCACTCACACAAGACGCGGAATCGGTAAGATCATCGCACTTGTGGCGGTAGCCTTTGTTCTGTCACTTGCTATTTGTACGTTTGGAATTTTTCTTGCCGCTCGCAGTATTTTTTCCGGTGTGGACGCCCCTGACTCGGATTCGGGCCATTCGTCCAATCCGCAGCCGACACAGGGAGAACAGCTGCAGGAAAAGCCTGATGTTCCGAAGATCCCGGCGAATCAGGAGGTGTTTTTTGGCTCGGAGGATGAAACCAAGGTATATGTATCCGATTCGACCGGCGTGATGACGAAGGGCGAGATTGGGGACGCCGATCTTACCGTAGCAGATGTGGCAGCTCTTGTTGCCGACTCGGTGGTGGAGATCACAACCTCGGAAACCAGCTGGAACGGCATTGTATATGAGAACGGCGCGGGAAGCGGTGTGATCATCAACGATAGCGGTATCATTTTGACCAACCACCACGTCATTGACGGCGCAACGTATATCACCGTTCGGTTGACAAGCGGAAGAACGTACGATGCGATTCTTGTAGCCTCGGATGTGGCATCCGATATCGCGGTTCTTAAGATTACCGCTGAGGAAAAACTGACGGTTGCGGTCTTTGGTAACAGCGACAAGCTGATCGTTGGTGAGGAGGTTATTGCAATCGGCAACCCTCTGGGTGTGCTGGGAGGAACCGTTACCAATGGCATTATCAGCGCGCTTGAGCGAGAGGTGCGGATCGACAACGAGAAAATGGTGCTTCTCCAGCACAATGCCGCCGTCAGCCCGGGTAACTCAGGAGGGGCACTTTTCAACATGAAGGGTGAGCTTATCGGCATTGTCAACGCCAAGTCCTCAACGACAGGTGCTGAGGGCATTGGTTTTGCCATTCCGATCAACACCGTTTTTTCGGTGTATAACGATCTTTTGAGCTACGGCTACGTTACCGGAAGACCCGACAGCGGCCTTACGCTGGAGACCGTGGTGCGCCGCGTGGGATATTTCTACTATCAGTATGATGTTTGCATTGCAGCCTCGCGCTATACCGACGAACTGAAGTGCGGTGATATCGTGGCGTCCATTAACGGAAAAAAGCCGGCCGACATCACCGAGGCACAGGCTCTTCTTTCGATCCACGGGATCGGCGATGAGGTCACGATCGTGGTGCTCAGAGGCGATGTGGAGCACACGGTAAAGCTTACCATTCGTGAATATACACCTGTTCAATAAGAAAAGGCCGCAGAAAAACTGCGGCTTTTTCAAAAATCCTTGAAATTTTGTTAAAAATATATTATAATATTCTAAGTATGACCGAAGGGGGAGCTCTATGTACCACATTTTAATTGTAGATGACGAGGTCAGGATCCGCAGTATGATCCGAAAGTATGCCGAGTTTGAGGGGCATCGGGTGACCGAGGCCGGTGACGGCATGCAGGCGGTGTATCTTTGCCGAAATGAGGAATTTGATATCGTGATCATGGACATTATGATGCCGGAGCTGGATGGCTTTTCGGCTTGTCGCGAGATTCGAAAAACATCGCAGATCCCCATTATTATGCTTTCGGCACGCGGCGAGGAGTACGATAAGATCAACGCCTTCAGCCTCGGAGTGGACGACTATGTGGTCAAGCCCTTTTCGCCCAAGGAGCTGATGCTTCGCGTGGAGGCGGTAATGAAGCGCTCCAAACGGTCGGAGCCGTCTCGCCCGCAAAACGAGGTGTTTGAAATGGACGGCGGAAGGCTGAAGGCGGATATCACAGCGCGTATCGTTTACATTGATGGCGAGCGTGTGGATATGTCGCCCAAGGAATACGATCTGTTTTTCTATCTTTTGACCAATCAGAATGTTGCACTTACCCGCGAAAAGCTGATCTGTGAGGTGTGGGGCTATGATTTTTATGGCGACGCCCGCACGCTGGACACCCACATTAAGCTTTTGCGAAAAAATTTGGGGCGATACGCCGACTGCATTGTCACGCTTCGCGGCGTGGGATACCGATTTGAAGAAAAAAACTAAGCCATAAAAAAGGGGGTGTCGTTTTGAAAAATCAAATACAGAAAAGAAAAAGCGGCATCCGTGTGAAGTGGAAGCTTTTGGCCTTTTTGTTGTCCTTTGCCGCTTTTATGCTTGTGGTGATATGGGTCTTTCAGATCCATATGCTCGGCAGCTTTTATCGGAATGCCAAATACCGCGAGCTGGATACGATATCCAAGATTCTGGAAAGCTGTCTTGGTACGGATGCGCTCGGCGAGGCGGTCGAGTCCTGCGCCAAGGAGTATGACACCTGCATCCGTATTTTCAAACGGACGGAGGGAAACGTTTTTGTGGAGGCGGCAAGTGCCGATGTAACATCGGACTGCACCATTCATCATTTGAAAGAGGAAAAGCTTCAATATTATTATAAGCAGACCTTGCTTGGTGACGGAAGCTACACCGAGAACAATGAGATCGACCAGGGTCCCGGGCACTTTTGGGCGGAAGGTGAAGCCAAGCTTTTTGAGGTGTTTGACCGTGATGAAAAGATCTATGGTATCGTTCACAATCTTTTTGTCACCTCCGAGGATGGTACGCAGTATATGGTGATGCTGAATTCGGTTTTGACTCCGGTAAATGCTACGGTAAAAACCTTGAAAACACAGTTTACGTGGATCTGCCTTACGCTGCTTGTCGGAGCTATGGTATTTGCCTATTTGATCTCCCGCAACATCTCCCGTCCGCTTGTTGAGATGAACAAAGCGGCAAAGCAGCTGGCACGCGGCCACTATGACGCCGATTTTAAAGGAACGGGATACCGTGAGATCTGCGAGCTGGGAGACAGTCTGAACTACGCATCCTCCGAGCTTTCCAAGGTGGACAGCCTTCAGCGCGAGCTGATAGCCAACGTATCGCATGACCTCAGAACACCGCTCACTCTGATCAAGGGCTACGGCGAGATGATGCGAGACATTCAGGAGGAAAATACGCCGGAGAATATGCAGGTTATCGTTGATGAAACCACACATCTGAGTGATCTCGTTACCGACCTGCTTGACCTTTCTAAGCTTCGCGCCGGCTCGCGCAAGCCTGCCTACGAGTCCTTCGATCTTACCGAAACCATCCGGGATGTTATGGCGAGATATGACCGCCTTGTCGGGGGGGATGGCTATGACATTTCGTTTGAATATCAAAAAAATGTTACCGTCCGTGCCGATCGGATGATGCTGCTTCAGGTGGTCTACAATCTGATCAACAATGCCATAAACTATGCGGGCAAGGATAAGCGCGTTCGCGTGGTCCAGGCATTGAGAGGGGAATCGGTCAGGATCTCGGTTACGGATGACGGAGAGGGAATTGCTCCCGAGGATATTGCACTGATCTGGGACAGATACTACCGTGTGGATACCACGCACAAGCGAAGTGTGGTTGGCTCAGGCCTTGGGCTATCCATCGTCAAGGGCATTCTGGAGCTTCACGGCGCACATTACGGCGTGGAGTCAGCCAAGGGACACGGCAGTACGTTCTGGTTTGAAATCAAATATGAAAAAACCGAGGATATAGGAGGAAACGGGCGTGAAGAATAGGTCAAATCTTGTGCATTACGTGATTTTGATGGCTTGTGCCCTCGTTTTCCTTGCTTGCGCGGTTATTCTTGTCAAAACGTTGGTGGATTATTCCAAGGCCAATTCCGTTTATGAGGATATGACGTTGAACGCCGATGAGACACAGGCGATTCCCGATGAAAACGATGTGATCCCGGAGCGGATCCTTTCGCTGATGGCATCGTACCGCGCCCTTAAGCAGGAGTATCCGAATGTGGTCGGCTATATCAACATTCCCTCAGTTTCCATCTCCTATCCCGTGGTTCAGGGGGAGGATAACGAATACTACACAACCCATCTCATTACCGGCGAGGAGAACAAGAGCGGCTCGATCTTCCTGGATTTTCGGAATTCCACGTCGCCAAGGCTTGCGCCCAACCTCATTCTATACGGGCACAATATGAATGACCGCTCAATGTTCCACAATGTACGCGATCTTTTTACCGAAGAGATCTTCCGTGAAACACTTGTGGAATACATTTGCGATGAAGGCGTATATTTGTACGACTCACTTTCGGTTTACGTGACCGATACCGACGATCCCTATTATGCCTACAGATTTTATGATGAAGCGGAATTTGCAGCGTTTTTTGAGGAGCGCGCCGCGCTCTCGCGCTTTGCGGCAGAGTATGAGCAGGTAAGCAATCTGATCACGCTTGTCACCTGCAGCAATTCGGCGACAAATCCAAACCAGCGCTTTTTGTATCACGGCAAGCTCATAAAGAGCTATACGGACTTTGGAGAGGAAAAATGAACGAAATAATGATAAACGCCCTGCGTTGCCCCGTGTGCGGCGCGGCTTTCGAGGTTGGGAACGGCGGCAGAAGCCTACTTTGCCTTTGTGAGAGAAAACGGCATTGCTACGATCTCTCCTCCTCGGGCTACGTTAATTTTGCCCCGCCGTCCCAGAGCCATTCGGGTGACTCCAAGGAGGCGGTACGTGCACGGACAAGCTTTTTAGACGGCGGCGCGTATGCGCCGATACGAGATGCCGTATCGGATGCCGTAAAGCACTACGCCGAGGGCCTTGTAATCGATGCCGGCTGCGGAGAGGGATATTATTCCTCGGCGCTTGCCAACGTGGCGGACGGTGTGATCGGCTTTGATCTTTCCAAGTTTGGCGTGGAGGCCGCGGCCAAGCGTACAAAAGGGAAGACAAATGCTTTGTTTGCGGTTGCCGGGATTTACGATATGCCGCTTTTTGACGCTTGCGCCGGGGCGGTTGTCAATATCTTTGCGCCCTGTGCCACCGAGGAATTTAAGCGCGTATTGAATGACGACGGCATTTTGATCGCGGTCGGTGCGGGGAAGGACCATTTGCTCGGTCTTAAGCAGGCGATTTACGAAACGGCTTACGAAAACGATGGTCGTGAGGATATGCCGCCGGATATGACGCTTCTTGAAGAAAAAAGTGTGTCTTACGAGATCACGCTTTCGGATAACGAGACCATTGCCAATCTCTTTTCCATGACACCGTACTATTACCGTACAGGCGAGCAGGACAGGGAAAAACTGAGGCATCTTGAGTATGTAACCACTCCCGTGGACGTGTTCGTTCGCGTGTATAAAAAGTGAGGAAACGTATGAAATTTTCGCTTTGCATTCCGATGTATAACGAGGCATCGATTATTGAGAATACCGCAAGGATGCTTTCCGCTTATATGTCGGAGCATTTTGAGGATTACGAGATCCTCTTTTCCAACGATGGCTCCACCGATGACTCGGCGGCGATTGTAAGCGCGCTCGGCTTGCCCTTTGTTCGCGTGGTAGGCTATGAGGAGAATCGGGGAAAGGGGGCAGCAGTAAGAGAAGCCGTGCTGGCCTCCTCAGGCGACATCGTGATGTTTACCGATGCCGACCTGGCATATGGAACCGAGGTCATATCCCGTGTGGTGAATGCCTTTGAGGAAAATCCGCAGGCGGACGCCGTGATCGGCTCACGGAATCTGCATAAGGACGGCTACGAAGGATATACCGCACTTCGCAAGCTGGCCTCCAAGGCGTATATTCGACTTCTCTGTGTGGCGGGAGGTCTCAGGCTTTCGGATTCACAGTGCGGCTGTAAAGCCTTTCGCGGTGATTTGGCGAGGCGGATCTTCTCGTATTGTCAGGTGAACGGCTTTGCTTTTGATTTTGAGGCCATAATGATCGGCACTCGTATGGGGGCACGTTTTTTCGAGCTTCCCGTTAAGGTCATCCACCACAGAGAGTCCAAGGTGCACGTGCTTTCGGATGCGCTCAAAATGGTTAAGGATGTCCAAAAAATGAAGAAAAGAGTGGCAAAGCTGGAGTTCGGGGAATAAAAATTTTAAATTCTATTGCAAATACTTTATATTTGTGATATACTATTTTGGTTAATTAAAATGGGAAGGAACGGCGTTTTGCCGTGAGCATATGGCAAATTACAGAAGAGGAAGGATCAATGACGAGGTTCAGAAGGAGCTTTCGGTCATTGTAAGAGATATCAAGGATCCGCGCGTGAGCGGTGCTATGATCTGCATAACAGGTGCCGAGGTGACTCCGGACTTGAAATACGCAAAGGTCTATTATTCGGCAATGGGCGGAGACAAAAAAGAGGTGGCCAAGGGGCTGAAGGCGGCTTCGGGTTATATCCGCAGGCGCGTGGCGCAGGCGCTCAATCTCCGAGTCACCCCCGAATTCACCTTTATTCTTGACGGATCCATCGAATATGGCGCGCGCATCGCCGGCATTTTGAATACCATAACCTTTTCGGACGACGACGAGACGGAAGACGGGGACGAAGATGGCGAGAACTGATTTTCAAAGGCTGAGCTTCGACATGGCTTGCACACAGCTTGCTCAGCCGAAAAATACGCTGATCCTGTTTCACGTCCGCCCGGACGGTGACGCAGTCGGCTCGGCGCTGGCACTGAAGCTTCTTCTTGAGGCCTCGGGGAGCCGCGCATGGTGTATGTGCCAGAACGAGGTGCCGCAAAGGCTGAGCTTTCTGAGCGAGGGCATTCAGCAAAGCACACTCCCGTCGGCGCTTCCTTTGGATTTTGTGCCCGAGCGCATTGTGGCGGTTGATACCGCATCAATGGCACAGCTTGGTGAGCTTTACGAGCGCTTTGCCGGCAAGATTGATATCAAGATCGATCACCATAGCAAGGGCGATGATTATGCCGATTATCTGGTGGTAGATAATGCCGCCGCTGCAGGTGAGATCGTGTTTGACATCTCCCGTGAATTCTTGAGAAGAGGGCTTATAAAGACGCTTCCTCCAAAGCTGGACTTCTGCTTGTATGCGGCGATCAGCTCGGACACGGGCTGCTTTAAATATTCCAACGTAACCCCCAAGACCCACATCCGTTCGGCGGAGCTTCTCAATTCCGGGGTGGATGCGGCAGGGATCAACCAGCTTTTGTTCGATTCCAAGTCTATGGAAGTTCTTGCGGCGGAAAAAGCCGGATTTGATACGCTCAAGATGTTCCATAAGGGGAAAATTGCGGTTGTTTACTTTACCAACGAGATGAAAACCAAGCTGGGAATTCTGGACGAGCACCTGGAAACGCTCATTGACGTGGCTCGCTCGGTTGAGGGCGTGGAGGTGGCCATTGCCGTGCGCCAACCCACCGAGAAAAAGTCCTTCCGCGTTTCCACGCGCTCGCAGGGAACGGTTGATGTTTCCACGGTCTGCGCCGCATTTGGTGGTGGCGGACACGCAAAGGCATCGGGCTGCACCATTCTGGCGGACAGCATTGAGCACGCCGCTTTTCTCGTGGTAAGCGAGGTTGAGAAACAAATGAACTAAGAAGAGGCTACTATGTATCAGTCGTTATTGGATATGAAACGCACACAGCTCGCCATCAAGAGCTGTAAGGATTATTTTGAAAGAGAGCTTGCGGCACAGCTTCAGCTGATGCGCGTCAGCGCACCGCTGTTCGTCACCCCCGAGTCGGGACTCAATGACCGCTTAAGCGGCGTTGAGCGTCCGGTGGAATTTGATCTTCTGGAGACCGGGCAGAACGTGCAGATCGTGCAGTCGCTCGCCAAGTGGAAGCGCTACGCGCTGGGCAAATACGGCTTTGAGGTCGGCGAGGGCCTTTACACCGATATGAATGCTATCCGTCGTGACGAGACTACGGACGCCATCCACTCGATCTATGTGGACCAGTGGGACTGGGAAAAGGTCATTGCCAAGAAGGATCGCACGGAGCAAACGCTTAAGGATACCGTTTCCAGGATCTATACCGTCCTTTTGAACACCGAGAGCTATATGTCGAAGGAATATCCGGAGCTCGGCGAGGCGTTTGCCAAAAATCCGATGCCGCGTGAGATCGTTTTTATCACGTCGCAGGAGCTGGAGGACAAATACCCGACGTACACCGCCAAGCAAAGGGAATACGCCATCACCAAGGAGCACGGCGCGGTCTGCCTGATGCAGATCGGCGGTAAGCTCCGTTCGGGCAAGCCGCACGATAGCCGTTCGCCCGACTACGACGACTGGACGATGAACTGCGACATTCTTTTGTATTTTGACGTGCTGGATATTGCTCTTGAGATCTCCAGTATGGGCGTACGCGTGGATGAGGAGGCGCTTGACCGCCA
>CAJGDZ010000044.1 GCA_904502055.1 uncultured Clostridia bacterium
ATCCCATTCCCGACAAGCATTACGTCAAAGACGGCTATAGCATCGTTTACAGTAAAGTGCCCACAAGTGGCGGTATGTATATCTACACGATCAGCGAGACCACGGGCGACGGAGCCATTCCGAAGGCCTTTGGTGACGATTGCTACAATCTGCCCTGGAATGCCAGCGCGACCTACGATGCCGCCGTTGTGATCTTTGACGAAAGCATCACCTCGGTGACCGGAAATACCGTGGTGCTGCGCGGCGGAAGCAAGATCACCGACGTTTACGTGAAGAGCAGTTCAACTGTGTTGAATACCAACGCGGTCGTGGACTACAGTGGTATCAACAAGCCGACCACACTTCACATCTACAGTAATATCGCTTATTCGGTAGGAAAAGTCGACAACGCGGTGGACGTGTCCTATCTTGAGGTTGAGGAGTTTGAGGCAAAGTATGCCGAGCTTTGGCGTCTGACACCCGACAAGGTGCCGGCAAATGGGGAGAAGATCAAGGCCGCGCTTGCCGAGTATAACGGCTTCACCGCCACGGTGAAGGATCTGCTTGCCGACCGCAAGGAGATCCTGGACAGTCTCAGCGCGTATATTCAGTATACCGCTTTGGAGGGTTACAGCATCGTTTATACCAAGGAGCCGACGGGGGATGGCGCGACTTACGTCTACACCATCAGCGATCCGAACGGAAATGGCGTGATCCCCAAGGCCTTTGGTGACAATTACGCAAATCTTCCCTGGAATATGTCGCCCGACTATGACGCGGCGGTCATCGTCTTGGATGAAACCATTACCGAGGTTCCCGGCAACTTTATCGTGGTAAGAAACAGCAGCAAGAATAAGATCACCGACATTTACGTGGAAAGCCGCACAACCAAGCTGAACACCAACTGCTTCGCAAATTACAGCGGCGGCGTTGTATCCACGGTGGTTCACATCTACGGCGATATGACCTGCGCCGTTTCCAGCCCGAAAAACGCCTTGATCCTCTCCTACTACGAGGCCGAGGAATTTGATGAAAAATATGCAGCTCTGTGGGAAATGAGCGTAGAGCAGGCTATGGCAAATAAGGCGACGGTTCTTGCGGCTATAAGAGAGTACGATGCGCTTCCGTCCGCGGCACAAGCCCAGCTCGCCGCGAAAAAGAGCGTATTGGATTCGTTTGGAATTGTACCGGATGCATCGATTATATCCTATCAAGTGACTCCGGTCAGCGACGGTATTTTCTCGCTCCGTGCGATTGCATGTATCGACTCTTTGGATTACCAGAATTTTGGTTATGAAATTACAATTACAACCAAGGATGCCGAGGGCAACGATGTAACCGAAACGCTTACGGGCACAGACACCAAGGTCTATTCTTCGATCTACGGCGGTGGTGCCTATCATTCCATCAAGGAAAATTTCGGGTACGAGTACGCCGGGCTTGCCACCATCACAAATCTTGCGGCGGATTCGACCTACACCAAGATCGAAATTCGTTCCTACGTTACCACCTTTGACGGCGAGATAAAATACGGAAAGGCGGCCACGAATCTCTACACGGGTGCACTGAACGATAGCGGATATCCTTCGCTTGAATTTGTCACCGAATAACAAAAACCACGGCTGTGCAAAAGCACAGCCGTGGTTTTTGGTTGTTTTGCTTTTTACTGAACAAAGTAGATAGCCGCCATATAAACGACACCGGCAACCATAAGCAGTGTCAAAAACAGGCACATCAGACGTACCATAAGAACCTTGCGCTTTTCTCTTTTGCTCATTTTCTTTTCCTGATCCTTCATACTTTATCTTTCCTTTCAAAATGTAAGCTGTTGTTTGCGAATATCCTTTTCGGCAAGCAGGGTGCCGGTTGCGGGAATCTTGGTTTTTTTGTAGCCCTTGGTGTCCTCGGGAATATCTGTGCTCACACTTACGACCTTACTTCCTTTTTTCAGGCTCATCAGCGTTACGCCCGAGGAGGAACGCGTGGCTTTCAGCGGAATGAGGGAGGTTTTAATTACGATGGCTCTGTCATCCGAACCGGTGATCATAATTTCATACGGTTCCTTTTCCTTCTCGTAAAGCACCGCTACGATGGGAGAGGCATCCGAGTATGCTCCGATCAGCTTGCGCCGCGTTGCCTTGGTCTCGTAAGAGGAAAGGGGAACGCGAACGCCTTTTCCGTTTTCAAAGACAAAGACCACATTTTCGTCAGCGGTCGGCGCGGTATAAAGACGCATAAAGATCGGCTTCTCACCATTCTCCATACCGAGCTTGGCGGGAATGAAATCACCCATGGCCGAGGCCTTGGTGTTTTCAAACTCCGAGCATTTCGCACGGTATACCTTGCACTTATCTGAGAAGAAGATGAGCTCGGAATTGTTCGTCGCCTCATAGGAGTAGGCGATCTCATCGCCCTCCTTGAGCTTGTGCTCGTCGTTTCCGCGGAGCGAAAGGGCGGTGATCTTCTTGAAATAGCCCTCTCGGCTGAGGTAGACCTTGACGTTATAATTGTCCTCGCTCTCGTCCTCGACGTATTCCTCCACGTCGCCCTCATAGATCAGATACGATTTTCTGGGCTTGCCGTATTTCTTTTTGATCTCGGTGAGTTGCTTGGAGATAAGCGCCTTGACCTTAAGATCGTCCCCGAGGATCTCCTCGATCTGTGCGATCTCATCCTGAAGCCCCTTGATCTCCTCGATGCGGTTGAGTATATATTCTTTGTTGAGGTGACGGAGCTTGATATCGGCAATAAAGTCGGCCTGCGTCTCGTCAATACCGAAGCCCTCCATCAGGTTTTGAATGACGTCGGTATCGTGCTCGGTGTTGCGGATGATCTTAATGGCCTTGTCAATGTCAAGAAGAATCTTGGCAAGACCGAGAAGCAGGTGTAGCTTTTCGTTCTTTTTGTCCAGATCAAACCGAAGCTCACGTCTGACACATCCCATACGGAAGCCGATCCATTCGGTGAGGATCTCGGCAACGCCCATCTGGCGAGGTGTAGAATTGATCAGAATGTTGAAATTGCATTTAAAGCTATCCTCGAGCGGGGTAAGCTTATAGAGCTTGGCCATCAGCTTGTCGGGATCGGTACCCTTGCGGATGTCGATGGTAAGCTTAAAGCCCGAAAGGTCGATCTCGTCACGGAAATCCACGATCTCCTTAAGCTTTCCTTCCTTGACAAGCTCGGTAATGCGCTTGATGATAAGCTCAATGGATGTCGAATAGGGAATTTGAATGATGTCGATGCAATTGGCGGCCTTGTCGTAGTTGTATCGTGCACGGATCTTGATCGAGCCCTGGCCGGTCTCATAGATCTCACGCATACGGTCACGATTGTAAATGATCGAACCGCCGCCCGGAAAATCAGGAGCCTTGATAATGTCCAAAAGCTTTTCGGTGCTTGTTTTTGGGTTTCTGAGAAGTGCGATCGTTCCGTCGCAGATCTCCTCCAGATTGAAGGAGCAGATCGAGGAAGCCATACCGACGGCAATACCCGAGTTAGGCATAACTAAAACATTCGGGAAGGAGGAGGGAAGAAGCACGGGCTCTTCCATCGAGTTGTCATAGTTGGGAACAAAATCCACCGCGTTTTTATCGATGCCGCGGAAAAGCTCGCCGCAGATCGTGTCAAGCTTGACCTCGGTATAACGGGAGGCGGCCGCACACATATCGGAGGAGTATTGCTTACCAAAGCTTCCCTTGGAGTCAACAAGCGGATGCAGCAAGGACTCGTTACCTCGCGTCAATCTGACAAGTGTCTCATAGATTGACTGATCACCGTGCGGGTGAAGCTTCATGGTTTGACCGACCACGTTAGTACTCTTGGTTCGGTTGCCCGTCAGAAGCCCCATTTTATACATCGTATAAAGCAGCTTACGGTGTGAGGGCTTGAGGCCGTCGATCTCCGGAATGGCACGGGAAACAATGACGCTCATAACGTAAGGCATATAGTTTTTTTCGATGGTATCGGTTATGAACTGCTCTCTGGCCGGTGCATAAACGATTTCCTTGGGTTCGTTGTATTTGCTTTTTTTTGCCATGAAATACCTCCGTTGTTTTTAAACTTCAACAATCGTATGCGCCGCGGCACGGAGCATACGGTTATATAGAGCAAGTCCGATGCCATCGGTCGTCGGAAGATGGCCGTATATTACGTCCACACCCGGCTTGTCCGCATCACGAAGCGCGGTGAAAAGTCGTCTGGCCTGCTCGTCCAGATTCTCGGATTTTCCGATATCAATGACATTTTTGTTTTCAAGAGCCTCCATTTCTTCGTGATAACAAAGAATGGCGCAATTTTTGCTTTGCTGTTCTTTTTGTAAGAAGGAAAGAACCTTTCGACTGTCTCCTCTCAGCAAAACAAAGGGAACGCTTGGCGCGTAATGCTTGTATTTCATTCCCGGTGAAAGCGGACGCTCGTTTTCTGCCAATTGCTCAAGCACCGCGGGGGCAACGGTCACGTCATCGCAAACACACCGAAGCGCGTCAGCGGTAATGGCACCGGGACGGAGAAGAGTGGCGGAATTTCCGTTTAAGGATACGATGGTAGACTCCAATCCGATCTCCGAATCGCCGCCGTCCAAAATCATGTCCACGCGACCTGAAAGATCCTCGATCACGTGACGTGCACAGGTTGGAGAGGGCTTGCCGGAGAGATTGGCGGACGGAGCGGCAATCGGAACACCGGCCGCCTTGATCAATTCCCGTGCGACGGGATGAGAAGGACAGCGAACGGCTACGGTATCAAGACCGCCCGTTGTACGAAGCGGAATGGTCTGCTTTCTCGGTAAGATTACCGTAAGAGGTCCCGGCATAAACGCCTTAGCAAGACGGTAATAGGCTTCGCTTGTCTCGGCGTACGGCTCGGCGCCCTCGGGCGTTGCAATGTGAATGATAAGAGGATTGTCGGACGGTCTTCCTTTTGCCGCGTAGATCTTTTCGGCGGAATGCTCGTTGGTTGCGTCACCTCCGAGACCGTAAACGGTTTCGGTCGGGAAAACCACAAGTCCGCCCGAGCGTATGATTTCGGCGGCTTGTTGCAGCTCCTCGCGGCTTTCAAAGCCGTCTCGAACCAAAATTACTTTTGTTGTCAAAAAAACACCTGCTTTAGCTATTTTTTAATTTTTCGGCGGTATCGGCGGTGATCAAGGCATCGATCATGTTTCCGATGCTGCCGTTGAGAAAATTCTCAAGTGAATAGAGAGTAAGGCCGATCCGATGGTCGGTAATGCGTCCTTGCGGATAGTTATAGGTACGGATGCGCTCACTGCGGTCACCCGTTCCCACCTGACTTCGACGCTCCGAGGCGATCTTTTCGGATTGCTCGGTTTGCTTGATGTCATAAAGCTTGGCACGAAGCATTTTCAGCGCCTTATCCTTGTTTTTGAACTGGCTTCGCTCCTCCTGACACTCTACCACAATGCCCGTTGGCTTGTGGGTCAGGCGAACGGCCGACTCAGTCTTGTTGACGTGCTGACCGCCCGCACCGCTGGATTTACAGGATTCAAAAATCAAGTCCTGCGGATTGATTTCAATTTCAATGTCCTCCACCTCGGGAAGCACGGCAACCGTAGCGGTCGAGGTTTGAATTCGTCCTTGGGATTCGGTTTCGGGAACGCGCTGTACACGATGAACGCCGCTTTCAAATTTGAAGCGAGAATAAGCGCCGTCCCCCTCGATCATAAACGTGATCTCACGGAATCCACCAAGCTCGGTTTCGTTTGCGCTCATAAGTGAGGCACGAAATCCCTCGGTCTCGGCATACATACTATACATGCGATAAAGGACAGCCGCAAACAAGGCTGCCTCCTCGCCGCCTGCCCCCGCACGGATCTCCACAATGACGTTTTTGTCATCGTTCGGGTCACGGGGGAGAAGCAGGATCTTGAGCTCCTCCAAGAAATCGGAAAGTTTCTTTTGTGTGTCCTTGTATTCTGTGGCGACCATTTCACGCATATCGGGCTCCAGGGTGCCATCCAGCATTTCCTTCAGCTCATACAGCTCGGCTTCCGCCTTTTTGTATTCCCGATATTTTTCAATAACAGGAGTCAAGGCTTTGTATTCCTTCATTAAGGAAGCGTATTTTTCGGCGTCCGAAAAAATGGAAGGGTCGGCAAGCTCGGACTCCATATTCGTGTATTTTTCTTCGGCGGATCTTAACTTTTCAAGCATAAATTATTCCCAAAATCAATATTTGCAAAAGGCACAGAAGGCACGGTGTGTTTCATACAGATCCACCTTGGCCACCGCCTCATAGGGGGCGTGCATCGAGAGGACCGGAACACCCAGGTCTACGGTTTCGATATTGTGGTTGGCAATATACTTGGCCACCGTACCTCCTCCGCCGCAATCGGTTTTTCCAAGCTCCGCAGACTGCCAGAGCACGCCGTCCTTGGCCATTACCCCGCGAAGCCAGCCAATATACTCAGCGCTTGCGTCATTTGTACTGCTCTTGCCGCGTGCTCCCGTATATTTGGTCAGCACAACGCCGCAGGACAAAAGCGCAGCGTTTCTCTTTTCAAAAACGTCGGGGAAGTTGGGATCAAAGCAAGCCGACACGTCAGCCGAAAGACACTTGGAATTGTATCTTACCACTGTGGGGTTGGCGCCCATGGCAAGGGAGATCTCGTGCATCAGATCGCACATAAGATCTGCCTGCATGCCGGTATTTCCGTCGCTTCCGGTTTCCTCCTTGTCTGCGAGAATGCACATAAGGGAGTGCTCGCTGGAGGCATTTTCAAAGAGCGCGGTAAGCGCCGGATATGCACACACGCGGTCATCGTGACCGTATGCACCAATGAGAGAGCGGTCAAAGCCGATATCCCGTGCCTTTTCTGCAGGAACAGCAGAAAGCTCAGCCGACAGGAAATCCTCCTCGGAAATGCCGTATTTTTCATTGAGAATGGTCAAAACGTGCTGCTTGATCGGAGCATCACTGTCCCCGATCGGCTCACTTCCCACAAGAAGGTTGAGCTTCTCGGCAGGAATGGCCTCCGCAACGGTCTTTTTGGCATCGTCATGCGCCAAGTGAGGGAGAAGGTCGTTGATATAAAAGATGGGATCGCTTTCGTCCTCTCCAACCGTCACCTGCACAGATGTGCCATCTGCCTTTACAACCACGCCGTGAAGGGCAAGCGGAACGGTTACCCACTGATATTTGCGAATGCCACCGTAATAGTGTGTCTTAAGAAAACTCATACCACCCTCCTCATACAGGGGGCAGGGCTTGAGATCCAGACGCGGAGAATCAATATGCGCCGCCGAAATGCGGAAGCCGTTTTCCATGTGCTCGGTTCCAACGGTAAACAGGAAAATGTTTTTTCCGCGGTTGTTAAAATAGAATTTGTCGCCTGCCTTCATGGGCATACCGAAGGAATATTCGCGGTAGCCTGCGGCGATTGCCATTTTGACGCTCTCCTCGGTGGCTTCGCGCTCGGTTTTTGCCTTATCCAGAAAAGCGGTATAGCCGATTGCGTATTCGTGAGCCTTCTTTTTCTCGGCTTCGCCAAATACCTCGTAAAAGTTTTTCTTCTGATAAATAAGTTCGTTGCTCATTTTTATCTCCATTTTCAATTTAATGTACCAAAAGAGACATTCTCTTTTGCTAAGATGGCTGAAAGGATTGGATAAAGCTTTTGACATTCTCCGTCATTATGAAGAACGTAGTTGGCTTTTGACGTATAAAAGGCATCCTCTTTTTGTGCCGAGATCCGTTCTTCCGCTTTTTCACGTGAAAGCGCATCCCGTTTCATAATGCGTTCAAGACGTATGTCGCGTTTGGCAAGAACAGAGATCGTAAAATCGCAAAACCTATCAAATTCCGCTTCAAAAAGAAGTGGGGCATCTACAACTGCGGCACGGTGATTTTTGGTGCGAAATCCATCCAACAAGACCAGCGTTTTTTCCTTAACGTATTTATGTGCGATGTGATTCAGATCCTCTGCGGCGCGTCCGCTCTCGTCGGAAAAGACAAGGGAAGCCAGCCTTGGGCGGTCAACCGTTTGATCCTCACGCAAAATATCCTTGCCGAAGCGCAAGGCCAATTCTTCCGCGCAAGGCGAGGGCGGCAGCAGCAGATCGTGATAGACCCGATCTGTGTCGATGCAGGGGATACCCAGCGAACGGAAATAATCACAACAAACGCCTTTTCCCGAGCCGCTTGGTCCGGTAATACCGATGATTTTCATAATGATCCCTCCGTCAAACCGTTTCCCACGCTCCGTGCTGAGCAGAACGGTAGGCCGACTCCATAATTTTTTGAACGTAAACGGCGTCATTGAAATCAGGACTTGTTTTCGTACCCGAAAAAACAGAACACAAAAATTCGTAGTAGCTTCCCACGTGCCCCATTAGCCATCCGACAGGAGCCTTGGGCGCAGGGAAGAAGCCGCCCGGTGCAGGGTAGCGTCCCACGGTTTCAATGCTTGTAAAACCTCTTTGACCGCCAAGCTCGTCTTCCGGCAAGGTGTTATCATAAAACTGAAGGAAGCTGGGCTGCATCAGTGAAAAGCGACGCGCACCCTTTTCGCCGTAGATGTCAAAGAAGAAGTCATCGTTGGTGCCGCATGAGATTTTAGAAGCGCGAAGGGTGCCTACCGCTCCGTTTTTGAGCTTGGCCAGCATATAAAATGCTTCATCGGCATTGGTGTTCCAGGGCTTACCATCCATCCCTACACGTGTGGGAAAGGCAATCTGGGTCGTGGCGCAGACCGAATCAAACTCGCCGCACAGATGATAGATCATATCGATAACGTGAGAGCCGAGGTCGTAAAGTACGCCACCGCCAACATCCTTGTTTTGCTTCCAGCCGGCCGCCTTGGAGGCCGATGCCGCGCCCGAATGAAGATAGGCGGCATCAAATGAGAGGATTCGTCCGATCCGTCCCTCATCAATCAGCTCCTTGGCACGAAGAATGGCAGGAAGATAGCGGTTGTTAAAGACGATCTTGTTTATCTTATTGCTTTTCTCTGCCAAGTCGGCAATCTCGTCCGCCTGTGCTTCGGAAACGCAAAGCGGCTTTTCACAATAGATGTGCTTGCCGGCAAGTATCGCTTTTTTGAGTGTATTGTAATGATAAATGTTTGGTGTGCAAATGTCGATCACATCAACGTCCGGCGAGTTGATCAACTCATCCTCAGAAATTGCGGGAATGGAAAATCCAAATTCCTTGCATATCTTTTTTGATTTTTCGGGCGTTGTTGTGCAAACGCCGACAATTTCCGCCGAAAAGGGGAGATCCTTATAGAAAAACGGGAGGTTTTGAATGGCATAAGCGTGTGCACGCCCCATATTTCCAAAGCCGAGAATTCCGATCTTTATCGTTTTCATACAAAGCCTCCTTCATTTGCATAAACATAATATATTATACAACATTTATAATTTTTTTTCAAGAACTTTTTGATATTTTCATATAATTATAAGAAAAAAGGAAAATCTACAAAAAACTATATACAAAAAGGGAAAAAAATGATATAATAAGAAGAAATAAACTACGGAAGGACAATATATATGGCATACAATAAATCGGATCGAGGACGCCGTTCTTTTCACGAAAAGGGAAACGGTATGCACGAGAATGATAAAAAGGACTTTCGCTCGGAACAAACCGCCAATGAAGAAAACGATTCGTTGGTTATCGGCAGAAACGCGGTTCGTGAGCTGCTTCGCTCCGGTAGGTCGATTGATAAGATCCTGATCCGCAAGGGTGAGCTTGAGGGCTCGATCATAGTATTGGTTGCGGAGGCACGAAATAAGGGAATTCCCGTTGTTGAGGTGGAAAAGGCCAAGCTTGACTCGGTGTCCGGCTTTGCGCCGCACCAGGGCATTGTTGCTATGGCAGCCGAAAAGGAATACTCTACGGTTGAGGACATTCTGCAAATTGCCGAAGAACGAGGAGAAAAGCCGCTGATCGTTGTATCGGACGGCATCACGGACCCGTATAATCTCGGCGCTTTGATCCGATGTGCAGAGGGGGTTGGAGCTCACGGTCTTATCCTGCCCAAGCGTCGTGCCAGCGGACTGACCCCGTTGGTTACTAAGGCATCTGCCGGTGCGGTGGAGCACCTGGCCATTGCCAAGGTTTCCAATATTGTTTCCACCCTCGAATCGTTAAAAAAGAAGGGGCTTTGGGTTTACTCTGCCGAAGCGGGCGGACAAAATTATTACGATACTGACTTTTCGGGCGGCGCCGTTATCGTTTTCGGCAGCGAGGGGGACGGTGTCTCCAAGCTGGTGCTTGAGAGAAGCGATTTCATCGTGTCCATTCCCATGTACGGAAAGGTGAATTCCTTTAACGTATCGACGGCGGCCTCCGTCATTTTGTCGGAGGCATCCAGACAGCACCATAAGAACGTCTGATTGAGTTACGGAGAAAGATTATGGAAAACAAGCCGAACAATGAAATATCCGATCTTCTTGCGCGCTTGCAACAAAAAGTGGAAAAGAAGTCAGAGCCCAAGGTGGATTCGGTGAAGCCAAAGAAAGAGGAATCGACCGAGGCGCTTCTTTCTCTGTTGAAGAAAAACATTGGGGCAGACCGGGAGGATCCAATCCATACAGTCAACGATGAATACGACATTCAAGGATACGAGCTGGAGAGGGAAGCGGAGGAGACGGAGGCCGAAGCCGTTGGAACGGTTTCAAACACACAGGAAACCGCTCGGATGGAATCCCAATCTCCAACGGAATCCGACAATAGCCCGGAGCAAAGCGCGGAAGAGGTGGAGGAAATTCTTCACAGCCGCGTGGAGGAGCTGGTGTTGGATTCGCTTGATTCGGAAGAGGTATTTACGCTCCCCATTCTTGATGATATCAAAGACAAAGCACAGGCTGAGGATGTGATATCGGAGTCCCAAGCCGAATCCCCCGCAGAAGTAGTGCCTGCCGAGCAGGATCCTGCATACAAAGCGCCTGCAGCCGAGGACGTGTCGGTATCGGAGGCGCCGTTGGTTGTTGAAACCATCGAAGAACCTATAAGGAACACAGAGATCGATGCCGAGCGGATTTCAACGCCTTTCAATGAGATCGGCGAGGACGGATCGGCCGCAGACATTGAGAATTCCGAAGAAGAAGCTACGGTGGAAATTGCCACAGATGAGGAGACGGGATATGCCGTTTTGGAAGAC
>CAJGDZ010000045.1 GCA_904502055.1 uncultured Clostridia bacterium
ACTTTCATATTTTTCCCTCCCTAAGCTTCAAAAAAGAGTGGTTGGCTCTCTTTTGTATTTTTATTATATCACATTCCCCTCTTTTTGTAAACAGTATTGTATATTAATTTTCTTTTTCTTCATTTTTTGTGCACTTTAACCAATTGAGGGAAAAGAAAATCTGTCAAAACAATTGACAGATTCAAAATAATTTGATAAAATAAAAATATATTGTTTTCTTTTTTGGAGGCCGTATTATGAACCCCGAGATTCAAAGACTTCACGATCTGCGCGCAATGCTCACAAGGCACGCGAGACTTTATTATGTATACGATTCCCCCGAGATTTCGGACTATGAATACGATAAGCTTTACGCGGAGCTCAAGGCGCTTGAGGAAAAGCACCCCGAGGACTTTGACCCCACATCCCCCACACAGCGTGTCGGCGGAACACCGCTGGACAAGTTCGAGAAGGTGGTGCACGGTGTCCGCATGGACTCGCTGGCCGACGTCTTTTCGTTTGAGGAGGTTGAGGAATTTGCCGCCTCAATGCAGGCACTTGTGGACGCTCCCTTCTTTTCGGTCGAGCCCAAGATCGACGGACTTTCGGTCTCTCTGATCTATGAAAACGGCATTTTCGTAAAGGGTGCCACGCGCGGTGACGGCGCGGTGGGAGAGGACGTAACGCAAAATCTGCGCACCGTCGGAGCCGTCCCCCTGAAGCTGGCCGAGCCGCTCACCCTTACGGTAAGAGGCGAGGTCTATATGCCGCGCGCCTCCTTTGAAAAGCTCAATCTTGCCCGCGAGGCGCAGGGACAGTCGCTTTTTGCCAACCCCCGAAACGCCGCGGCGGGCTCACTCCGTCAGCTGGACTCTAAGATCACTGCCGAAAGAGGACTGTCCATCTTTGTTTTCAATCTGCAAAGCGGAGAGCTTTATGCCGACCGCGAAAATCCAACCTCACACACCGATACGCTGGCCCGTCTGCGCGAGCTGGGCTTTACCACGCTGAAGGACACCGCGTGCACCGACCGGGCGGATAGCATTCTTTCGCACATCGAGCTGCTCGGTCAAAAGCGCGATGACCTGCCCTACGACATCGACGGTGTGGTCATCAAGCTGGACGCACTCTCCGACCGCATGACCGTCGGTGAGGGCACCAACACCCCCAAATGGGCGGTGGCCTACAAATTCCCACCCGAGCAAAAGCAGACGCGGCTTGTCGATGTGGAAATTGCCGTCGGCCGAACCGGCGTTCTGACGCCGACCGCCATCCTCGAGCCCGTGCGCCTGGCCGGAACCACGGTTTCGCGCGCCACGCTCCACAACCTCGGCTTTATCCGTGAAAAGGATATTCACATCGGTGATACCGTGACCGTGCAAAAGGCGGGCGACATCATTCCCGAGATCGTTTGCGCCCACCCCGAAAAGCGGAGCGGCTCCGAAAAGGTCTTTTATATGCCCACCCACTGCCCCTCCTGCGGCGAGCCCGTCTTTTATGACGAGGACGAGGGCGCGGCGGCACGTTGCCTTGGCAACGCCTGCCCGGCTCAGCTTTCGCGCGCGGTCGAGCATTTTGCCTCGAAGGGTGCAATGGACATTGACGGTATGGGTCCGCAGATCGTGGAGCTTCTGCTCTCAAAGGGGCTGATCCACAACGTAGCCGATCTTTATACGCTGAAAAAGGAACAGATCGCCGAGCTTGACCGTATGGGGGACAAGTCGGCAGCCAATCTGATCGATGCCATTGAAAGATCCAAGTCTGCCGGCCTCGAGCGCCTGATCTATGCCTTAGGCATCCGCGGCATCGGTGAGGTGGCCGCCGCCGCGCTGGCGGCACGGTACGGCTCGCTCTCCGCTTGCTTTGACGCCACGCGCGAGGAGATCCTCGCGCTGGAGGACTTCGGTGAGATCACGGCAGACAACATCCTTGCCTTCTTTGCCAACCCCAAGAATCTTGCGCTTTGTCAGACGCTTCTGGACCTCGGCGTCAAGGATACGCCCGTTGCCGCCCCGAGAGGAACCAAGCTGGAAGGGCTTACCTTCGTGCTCACGGGAACGCTTCCCACGCTCTCGCGCGACGAGGCCGGCGAAAAGATCAAGTCCGCCGGCGGCAAGGTCAGCGGATCGGTGTCCTCCAAGACCTCCTTTGTGGTGGCCGGTGAGGCGGCCGGAAGTAAATTAACCAAGGCAAAGACGCTTGGGATCCCCGTGATCGACGAGGATGCGCTTCTCGCCATGCTCAAAGATTGAAATACTGTAGGATCCCCTGATAAATACCCGTCGCAAACAAATTTGGGTTGTTGTTCATCAGCGCCGCATCGCTCGGATTGGTGATAAAGCCAAGCTCCAAAAGCGTTGCCGGCATACGCGTTTTACGAAGAACGTAAAGCCCGTTCCGCACGAAAACGCCGCGATTGTTCAGACCCGTCGCCTCGGTCATACGTTGCAGAATATCCTCTGCGAGATCGTAGGCGGCCGAGGGGCGGGAAAACACAAACGCTTCGCTCCCCGTTGCCGATGAACTCGCGGCGGCATTGGTATGCAGACTGATAAACGCGTCCGCGCCGAATGCGTTGGCTTCGTTTACCCGAGCCGCAAGGCTGGAGGCCGTCGACGTTCCAAGCTGGGTCGATGCGCTTGGGCGCGAAAGCCGAACCTCAAAATTTCCGTTTGCCCTTAAAAGCTCGGCAAGCGCCACCCCGATCCGAAAAACGATGTCCTGCTCACGCAGACCGTTGCCCTCCGCTCCGGCGTTGGGGTTGATCGGATTATGTCCCTGATCGATATAGATCTTGATCGCCATAGATAGCTCCCTTCCGTTTTTTTCATTGTATGCGTCCGGGGGCTTTTCCGTGACAGAAAGGATAACCATGAGCCACAACAAAAACGCAGGCTTCTTTGAAGAAAAAAACAAAATCGAAAAAGGCACGCTGTACCTTGTCGCCACACCGATCGGCAACCTTGCCGATCTCACAGAGCGTGCCGCCAAGGTGCTCTCCGAGGTGGATTTCATTGCCGCCGAGGATACGCGCAATTCCCTTCGCCTTTTGACACATCTGGGCATCTCCAAGCCCATGGTCTCCTATTTTGAGCATAACAAGCGTGAGCGCGGCGAAGAAATTGCCGCAAGGATCGCCGCCGGCGAGGCCTGCGCACTCATCACCGATGCGGGCACGCCCGCCATCTCCGATCCCGGCGAGGACATCGTGGCGCTGTGCGCCGAGAGGGGCATTCCCGTTTGCTCGGTTCCGGGGCCCTGCGCCGCCATCGTGGCACTCACGGTATCCGGACTTCCGACCGGTCGCTTCTGCTTTGAGGGCTTTCTCTCCACCAACAAGGCCGAGAGAAGAAAGCACCTCTCCCTTTTGAAGGGCGAGACACGCACCATGATCTTTCACGAGGCACCGCACAAGCTGAAGACCACGCTTGGCGACCTTACGGAGACCTTTGGCACCGAGCGCCCGATCGCGCTTTGCCGCGAGCTGACCAAAAAAAACGAGGAGATCCTCCGCATGACGCTCGGCGAAGCAATCGCCCATTATGAGGCAACCGAGCCGCGCGGCGAGTACGTGCTTGTGGTGGGCGGCGCGACCGAGTCCGCCAAAGCCGCCGACTGGGAGAGCATCAGCGTGCGCGAGCACGTGGAGCGCTATGAGGCCGAGGGTATGAGCCGAATGGATGCCATCAAGGCGGTGGCCCGCGACCGCGGCGTTGCCAAGAACGTCATTTACAAGGAAGTTCTGTAACGGAATCTGCCAAAAACCTTGACCTTGACATTTGTAAATATATCTGTTATAATTATATATTAAGAACCATTGGCAAAAGGGGGTGGACGTGTGAAAGAGGCGTTCTCGGACATCGTGGGAAACGACAGCCTGCGCCGCCGTCTCGGCGATGACATCGTAAAGGGCACGCTGGCTCACGCGTACATCCTGGCAGGTCCTCACGGAAGCGGAAAGCATACCATCGCTCTTCGGTTTGCCGCCGCGCTCGCGTGCGAAAACCGCACGAAGGACGGCATCCCGATCCCCTGCCTCACCTGCCCTTCCTGCCGCAAGATCCTTGAAGGCAAATCCCCCGACGTCATCGGAATTGAAAAAACGGGACAGTCGGTCAAGATCGAACAGATCCGCACGCTCAAAAAGGACGTGCCCATCCTGCCCAACGATCTGGAAAACAAGGTCTACATCATCGGCGACGCCGACACCATGACCGAGGAAGCGCAAAACGCGTTTCTTCTGACACTGGAGGAGCCGCCTCCCTTCGTCCGCTTTTTCCTGCTTTGCGAAAAGCCGGAAAAGCTGCTGGAAACGGTTCGCAGTCGCGCCCCCTCGCTTCGCACCGAGATCCTGCCGCGTGAAAGGGTAGCCGAGCAGCTTGTGGCGAAAAGCGGAACAGCGGCCACACTTGCCAAAACCAGGCCCGCGGAATTTGAGGAGATCCTCACCATCGCATCGGGCTGTATCGGGCGGGGACTTGAGCTTTGCGACGAAAAGGAGCGTGCACCGCTCATAAAGCAAAGACAGCTGGCCATGAGCTTTGCGGAGACTGCGCTTTCCAAGCAGTATGCCTCCCTTGCGGAGCTGATCGTCTCGCTTCCCAAAAAGCAGGACGAGCTGCTTCCCATTCTTGGAGGCGCACAAAGCGCCCTTCGCGACCTGATCGCGCTGAAATCCTCGGCAAATGCGCCGCTGGTCTTTTATACCGACCGCGAGGCGGCCACCGAGCTGGCCTTCACCCACAGCACCAAGGCACTTTTCGGCTTTTACGAAAAGCTTTCGGACACGGTATCCAACATCTCCCGCAACGCCAACATCCGTCTTTCGCTGACCAATCTGCTGGCCAGACTTGATACAAATCAATAAATACCCAGAAAGGTATCACCACATATGAACGAAGAAAAAAAGAAAAACAACCGCCACCGCTCGCGCCGTCATCGCGGCCATGGGAATAAAAAACCGCGCACGGAAAATACGGCACCTCTGCAAACGGTCGAGCCGAGCGCGATTGCCGAGAGCTTTTCCGGTCCTCTTTTTGACGATCCGCTCCGAAAGCCCGCGGTAGAGGAGGACGTCCCGCTGCCCGAAGGCTATGATTTTGACGACGACACCATTCTCTTTGGCCCGAATTCGACCAAGAAGGATCTGCCGAGCGACACGGAAAATATGACCGCTGTCATTGGCGTTCGCTTTAAGAAAACCGGAAAGGTCTACTACTTTGCGGCAGGCAATCTCACGGCCAAGCGCGGCGATTTTGCCATCGTGGAAACGGCAAGAGGTCCCGAATTCGGTGAGGTCTGGTTGTCCAACCGTTACGTTCCCAACGAGGAGATCGTGCCGCCCCTTCGTCCGATTCTTCGCATCGCGACCCAGGCAGACATTACACACAACCAGGAAAATCGCAAGAAGGAGCAAGAGGCCTTCCGCATCGGAAACGAAAAGATCCTCTCACACGGCCTTGATATGAAGCTGGTCGATGTGCAGTACACCTTTGACAACTCCAAGCTTCTGTTTTACTTCACCTCGGCAGGACGAGTGGATTTCCGCGAGCTTGTGAAGGATCTCGCATCGGTGTTCCGCACCCGCATCGAGCTTCGCCAGATCGGCATCCGCGACGAGGCCAAGCTGATCGGCGGTCTCGGCGTTTGCGGCCGTCCCCTTTGTTGCTCGAGCTTCCTTTCCAACTTTGGCCAGGTCTCGATCAAGATGGCCAAGGAGCAAAACCTTTCGCTCAATTCCTCCAAGATCTCGGGCAATTGCGGACGCCTGATGTGCTGTCTCCGCTACGAGCATAAGACCTATGAGGAAGAGCTGAAGCGCACGCCGCCCCTGGATTCCGAGGTAAAGACCCCGGACGGTGTCGGCACGGTTTGCGAGGTCTCGCCGCTTACCGGCTTTATCAAGGTCAGACTTAAGAACGCGGATCCGCCCATTCCCAAGGCATACCACCGCGACAACGTGACCGTCCTCACGCGCCCCAAACGCGGCGAAAAGGACGATGCCGACGATTCCAAGGAGGACTGACCCCTGCTTTTTTCGAAAAAAAATAAAGTTTTTTTCAAAAAAGACTATGCAAAACCAAAAAAATGTGATACAATAGGGTATCAAATTCTAATTTGGAGGGACTTATCATGGCTTACAAGATTTCTGAGGATTGCATCGCTTGTGGCGCTTGCGCTCCCGAGTGCCCCGTTGAGGCAATTACCGAGGGTGACGGCGTATACGTAATCGACGCTGACAAGTGCATTGATTGCGGCGCATGTGCAGACAGCTGCCCTGTTGGCGCGCCCAAGGCTGAGTAACATATCTCAAAAAAGCCGAAGCCTTAAGCGCTTCGGCTTTTTTCGTGGAAAGGAAAAGCAATGACCGAGCTTCCCATAGATAACCAAAACGAAAAAATTGAAACCGTAAACGAAAGCATACGGCTGATCAGCAAAAAGGACGGGCTGACCTTCGGCACCGACGCGTACCTGCTGGCCGCCTATACATCCTCCTCGCCCTCGGCGCTCGCCGTGGACCTCGGAAGCGGAACGGGCATTTTGCCCTTGCTCTTGCTGGCAAGAAATAAGATCCAAAGAGCAGTTGCCATCGAGGTGCAAAAGGATTTTTGCGACCTCATCGCACGAAATGCCGCCCTGAACGGAATGTCCGAGCGTATTGAGGCTCTCCACCTTGACGTGCGAGCGCTTCCGTCTCCCCTACTCACAGCCGAGTGCGCCGACACGGTGCTCTCCAACCCCCCGTATATGACGGTGAATTCCGGCAAGCCCAACCCGAGCGATGCCAAATTCATCGCTCGACACGAGGTCTGCGGAAACATTTCGGATTTTTGCCGCGCCGCCTCCTCCACGCTCAAATACGGTGGGAAATTTTATTGCGTTTACCGCCCCGATCGCCTTGTGGATCTGCTCACGGCTATGCGCCAACATAAGCTTGAGCCCAAACGAATGACACTGGTTCACGCCACTGCGGACGCCATCCCCTCTATGGCGCTGATAGAGGCCAAAAAAGGAGCCGCACCATCGCTGACGCTCACGCGTCCGCTGATCCTGACCATCGCGGACGGCAGGCAGAGTGCCGATGCGGCACGCATTTACGAAACCTGCTCCTTTGAAGATTTTTTAAAAAGGTAACACGCCAATATGGAACATATCAAACGAATTTTAAGCTATACACGCCGCGCGGTCGATGACTATGCCATGATCCGCGAGGGCGAGAAGATCGCCGTCGGCATTTCGGGCGGCAAGGACTCGCTTACGCTTCTGTGCGCACTCTCTGAGCTCCGACGCTTCTACCCAAATAAATTCGAGCTTTGCGCCATCACCATCGATATGGGCTTTGAGGGCGGAATGGATTTCACACCCATCAAGGAGCTGTGCGCGTCGCTGGACGTCCCCTATCACATCGTGCCGACCGAGATCTATAAGATCATCTTCGAGGTGCGACGGGAGCCAAGTCCCTGCTCGCTATGTGCCAAAATGCGGCGCGGCGCGCTCCATAAGGCGGCCAAGGATCTGGGATGCACGGCCGTGGCTCTCGGCCACCATTTCGATGACGTGGTGGACACCTTTATGCTCAATCTCTTTTTTGAGGGGCGGCTTGGCTGCTTCAGTCCCGTCACCTATCTTTCACGTATGGATATCACACTCATACGCCCAATGATCTATATGCCCGAAAAGGACGCGCGTTATTTCGCGCAAAAGCTGAACCTCCCCGTGATCAAGTCCCCCTGCCCTGCCGATGGCAACACCGAGCGCGCCGAAATGAACAAGCTGCTGCTTGATCTTGAGCGGAACAACAAGGGGCTTCGCTACCGAATCTTCGGCGCGATACAGCGCGGTGAGATTGACGGCTTTAAGGAATTCGGCCGCATGGCCGGCAAAAAGCATTATGAGGAAGGAGATCCCGAATGAAGCTGACCGAGCTTTTACGCCAGGACAGGCTGACCCTCTCCTTTGAGGTGTTCCCCCCCAAGACCGATATGGCCTTTGACAGCGTAAGGGAGGCCACCGAGGAGATCGCAAGCCTCTCCCCCGCCTTTATGAGCGTCACCTATGGCGCAGGCGGCGGCACCAGCCAATATACGCTGGATATCGCTAAAAACATTCACAAAAAGCACGGTGTTCCCACGTTGGCACACCTGACCTGCGTTTCCTCCACACGGCAGACCGTCAAGGAGAAAATCGAGCAGATCCACGCCGCGGGCATCCAAAACGTTATGGCGCTTCGCGGCGACATTCCCGCCGACCGCCGGCACGAGGATCGAAGCACGTGGGACTACCGCCACGCCGCGGAGCTTGTCCGCGAGCTGAGAGAGAGCGGCTACGACTTTTGCATTGGCGGCGCGTGCTATCCCGAATCGCACCCCGAAAGCACCAACCAGACCGAGGACATTCGCTACCTTCGGGAAAAAGTGGACGCAGGCTGCGATTTTCTCACCACGCAGATGTTTTTTGATAACAACCTGCTCTACCGCTTTCTCTACCGCATCCGCGAGGCGGGTATTTTCGTCCCCGTCATTCCCGGTATTATGCCCATCACCGACAAAAAGCAGATCGAGCGTGCCCTGAAGCTTTCGGGCTCCTTTATGCCCCGCCGCTTCCTTGACCTTGTGGACAAGTTCGGCGACAAGCCCGCCGCGATGAAGCAGGCAGGCATTGCCTATGCCACCGATCAGATCCTCGACCTCTTCGCCGCCGGCATACATAACGTTCATATTTACACCATGAACAAGCCCGACGTTGCCAAGAGCATGCTGGCAAACCTCTCTCACGTTCTGCACGCATAAGGCCCTTTCGCCATAATGGCATTGACCAATCTCTATCAGGAGGAAGTCACCGTGAAGGAAATCCATTATCAGTTCCGCGAACGGCTTTCGGTTGTTCATCGCAAGGACCGCCGCAATCCCGATGTCTGCCCGCATCCGGACGAGCTGGAAATCGACAACACGTATCCGATTATTCTGCCAAGCGAGGCAGACTCTGTTCTTATACATGCCGCCCGTGACCTTGAGGATTATTTTTTCACCTCGATGAAGATCTCCCTGCGCGTCCTGCGTGAGGAGGAGATAACGGGGGATAGCCCCTGCATCCGCTATGGGGTGGACAGTACCCTGCCCGCGCACTCCTACCGCTTTGTCGCCTGTGACAGGGGAATACGGCTTACAGGAAGCGATTCCCGTATGGCGGCGCAGGCCGGCTACTATCTTGAGGACCTCCTCAACCTGAGGGAGGGCCCCTATCTCACCTTTGCAGATACGGTCCGCACCTCGCTTTATACTCCCCGTATGGCACATTCGGGCTACGGGCTGGATATGTACCCCACCGAGCACATCATGGCACTTGCACACCACGGTGTCACGGCCTTGCTTGTCTTCATCAAGGATGTGGACATCACGCCCCACGGCTATCACGACTTCAATGACCTTTGCCGCCGTGCCGCGTCGGTGGGAGTCGATGTCTATGCCTATTGCTACTTTGCTAACAAGCTGCACCCCGAGGATGAGGGCGCAGAGGAATATTATGAAAACCTGTATGGCGGCTTCTTTGACCGTTGCCCCTACTTCAAGGGCCTTGTTTTTGTGGGTGAGTCCTGCGAATTCCCAAGCAAGGACCCAAACACCACCGGCATCCGCCGCCTCGACAACCGTGACGAAAGGGGAAGGCCGCTGGTGACAGGAAAGCCAAGCCCCGGCTGGTGGCCGTGTTACGACTATCCGATCTGGCTGAATCTTGTCAAGCGCATCGCACGCAAGCGTTGCCCGGATCTTGACATTGTTTTCTGGTCCTACAACTGGAACCGTGCCCCCGCCGAGGCGCGCCGCGCCCTCATTGACGCCCTGCCAAAGGATGTGACCCTGCAGGCCACCTTTGAGATGGGGGAAACGGTGGTCCGAGGTGGAATCGAGCATCAAGTGGCCGACTATACCCTGTATAACATTGGCCCCAGCGGCTATCTCTCCGGTGAGGCCGAGTGCGCCTCCCAGAACGGCCTGCGCTTCTATGCTATGACCAACACGGGCGGCCGCACCTGGGACATCGGTTGTGCTCCCTATCTGCCCGTCCCCTACCGCTGGATGGAGCGTTACCGCAGGATGAGGGAGATCCACGATACCTATGGTCTGCACGGAACCATGGAATGCCATCACTACGGCTTCTATCCCTCCTTTATCAGCGAGCTTGCCAAATGGGCCTTTTACAGTCCCACCCCCGATCTTGAGGAGGTACTGAAGGCAATCGTCACACGGGATTTTGGCCCTGCCGGGCGGGATAAGGTCCTTCGTGCCTACCGTCTCTTCGGCGACGCCATTGACAGAATGCCCGCCAAGAGCCACGATCAATACGGCCCTGCCCGCATCGGCCCGGCCTACCCTCTTGTGTTGTTTGCCGGGACCGATCTCAAGATCCCGACCGTACCGTATGCTCACTTCGGCGGAAATACGATCACCACTCCCGTCTACGGTCGCGGCCGAGTCTTCGACGTGCATACCGATCCGCAGACCAACCGCATCTTTATGGATGAGCTAAGCGGCTTTCGCAAGGCGGCTCGTCTGTATGACGAAGGGTGTCAGCTTCTCAGCGAAGCGATTAAGACCGCCCCTGCCTGCAAGCAGGAGGAGGCTCGTCGCATCCTCGGAGTGGCGGCCTTTATTCGCAACACCTGCCGCACGGTGGTGAACGCCAAGGAGTTCTTCCTTCGCAAGGAGCTGCTCCTTGATTCCCACGGGGATCACCGCAACCGCTTGGTCCGCGAGATGCTGGACATTTGCCGCCGCGAGGAGCAAAACGCCCGCGACACCATCCCATACGTGGAATTCGACTCGGCCCTTGGCTATGAGCCGAGCATGGAGTATATGTGTGACCGCGCCCATATCGAATGGAAGCTTGACCTCCTTAGTAAAGTAATGGAACAAGAGCTTCCCTCCTATCACGAGTCGTAAGCCCCAAAGAAGGACGAAATAAAAATCCCCCCGTATAACGGGGGGTATTTCCTTTTCGGGCATAGCCCGAAGATCACTGGCGGCGCACAAGTGCGCTTTTAATTGGCCTGCCAGCCATGCAT
>CAJGDZ010000046.1 GCA_904502055.1 uncultured Clostridia bacterium
ACCTCGGCAATCATGATCTATGGCATTGGCGGATACGAGGCGGCGGCTTCGATCCTTCTTGCAACCATCGTTATGAGCGACGCTACGGGTGTTCGCCTTGAGACCGGTAAGCAGGCCAAGGTCATCAATCAGATGATCGAGGAGCTTTTCTCCGGTAAGGCCAAAGACCCGCAGGCAAACCTTAAGGAGCTGATCGGACATACGCCGTTCCAGGTTTTGGTCGGTGCGATCCTCGGTTTTGCGGTGGCGTTCACGCTGTGCACGCTGATGCCGTGATGCGACTGGACGTTTATCTGACCGAGCACGGGTATGCGGAGAGCCGCACAAGGGCACGAGGCCTTATTGAGGAGGGCGCGGTTATCCTGGATGGAAGGAAGGCTCTTAAGGCGTCGGCTCTTGTTGATGAGACACTTGCCCATACCGTATCGGTGGAAAATACACAAAAATACGTGGGGCGCGGCGGCCTCAAGCTGGAAAAGGCCCTTGAGGTCTTTTCGGTGAACGTGGAGGGGGCCGTAGCACTTGACGTTGGCGCATCGACGGGCGGTTTTACCGATTGTTTGCTCCAAAACGGGGCGGCAAGGGTGTATGCGGTGGATGCCGGTGAGGGACAGCTGGCCCAAAAGCTTTTGAAGGACGAGCGCGTAGTCAACATGGAAAAATACAACGCGCGGGCACTGGTGCCTTCGGATTTTCCAATTCTGCCCGACGTGGCAGTGATGGACGTATCCTTCATTTCGCAAACGCTGATTCTGCCCGCGCTTGCGGACGTTCTTAGGGAGGACGGCGTTCTGGTCAGCCTGATCAAGCCGCAGTTTGAGGCCGGCAGAAGTGCGATCGGGAAAAACGGAATCGTGAAAAATGCGTCCGATCGCAGGCTGGCGATGGAGCGCGTTCTGGACGCGGCCGCGGCGTGCGGTCTTGCCTGCTTTGGTTTGGACATCTCACCCATTTTGGGAGGAGACGGAAATACAGAATACATTGCCGCCTTTCGCAAGGGCGGTGGGGCGAAGGAGCTTCGCCAAAAATGCAAGGAGCTTGCAGAGCGGAGGGGAAGCAAATGAAAATTGCTTTGATTACCAATTATAACATCAGCGAAAAATCGGCGGCTGCCATGAAGGTGGCGGAGCACTTGAAAAAGTACAATTGCCGCATTGTTGTGCCGCTGAATTACCGTGAGCGTATCGAGCGTATGCACAGGCATCGTCCGGCGCTTACATTCGACACCCCGACGAACATATATGCCACCGCCGATCTTATCATCGTGCTTGGCGGCGACGGCTCGATCATGGACGCGGCGCGCAATGCCGCGACGCGCAATACGCCCATTCTCGGTATCAATATGGGACGTCTTGGCTACCTTGCCGAGCTGGAGATGAGCGAGCTGGATCTTTTGGATAAGGTGATGGTGGGGGATTACCGCCTGGATACGCGAACCATGCTCAACGCCGAGGTTATCAGCGGGACGGGCAAGAAGACGGAGGTTGCGTTTGCGCTGAATGATGCCGTCATTTCCAACGGCTCGATTGCCCGTATCGTGGATCTTGAGCTCAGGGAAAACGGTACGCCGATCAACACGTACCGTGCGGACGGACTGATCATCTCCACACCGACCGGCTCGACGGCGTATTCGATGTCTGCGGGCGGCCCGATTGCCGATCCGCACATCTCCTGTTTTTGTGTAACACCGATCTGTCCGCATTTTTCGTTTGCCCGATCGATCCTTTTCCCGGATTCGGCGGTGATTGAGGTGAAACATGTGTGCAGACGGGAAAAGGTGCTGTATCTGACGCTGGACGGACGGATCAATTTCGAGCTGATGCGCAACGACGTGGTGCGCATTACCAAGTCGGAGCTGGTTACCTCGATCGTGCGCGTCAAGGACCGTAGTTTTTACGAGAAGCTGAGAAAAAGAAACAGCGAGGGGGGGATTTAACGTTGAAAAATCAAAGACTGGAAAAGGTAAAAGAGCTGATCGCCCGTTTTGAGATTGAAACGCAGGACGAGCTGATCGATAAGCTTCGCGCCGAGGGGTTTGCGGTTACGCAGGCCACCGTCTCGCGCGACATTCGCGAGCTCAAGATCTCTAAGGTGCTCGGAGCAAACGGAAAATATCACTATGCGATGTCGGAGCACGCCGCGGTAAGAACGCGCCATTCGTATATGATGTCCATTCAAAGCGTGGCCTTTGCCAACAATCTTGTGGTCATCAAGACCGGCCCCGGTCTTGCCCAAGCGGTGGCGGCGGAGCTGGATTCTATGGATCACGGCGAGATCCTCGGCTGTGTGGCCGGTGACGATACCATTCTGGCGGTCGCCGTCAGCGATGCGATCGCGGCTGTTTTTTGCGAGAATCTCAAAAAACGCATCGGTCTGCTTTAAGGTATCGGAGACAAAAAGAAAAGGGAGGGAAAGGAAATGCTTGCATCGCTCCACATTGAAAACGCCGCAGTGATCAAGGTGGCGGATATTGATTTTACAAACGGTTTTATGGTGCTCAGCGGCGAGACGGGTGCAGGAAAATCCATCGTGATCGACAGCATCAATCTGCTTTCGGGTAACCGCCTTTCCCGCGATATGATCCGCACGGGTGAGGATCGGCTTCTCGTCAGCGCGGTCTTTACCGATTGCCGTACGGAGGCAATCGAGCTTCTGGAGTCCTACGGTGTGGCGTGCGACGGCTCGGTGATGATCACGCGTACGCTCTCGCGCGACGGAAAGAGTGCGGTCAAGATAAACGGGCGGACGGTGACACAGAGCCTGCAAAGAGAGCTTTGCCGTTTGCTGATCAACATTCACGGACAAAACGAAAATCAACGCCTGATGCAGAAGTCGGCGCAGATCGATATTTTGGATTCTTATGCCGAAAACGGAGAACTTCGCACCGCCTACGCTAAGGTATATCGGGCTCTTACCGAAGCGAAGAGCAAGATCGAGGAGCTGGAAAGCGACACCGCCGAAAAGCTCCGCATGCGGGATATGCTTCGGTATCAGATCGAGGAAATTGCCGCGGCTCGTCTGAAAATGGGCGAGGAGGAGGCGCTGGAGGCGGAATCGGTGCGGCTCTCCTCGATGGAAAAGATCCACGCGCAGACGCATCTTGCGTACCGCGCACTTTACGGCAGCGAAAAGAGCGCGACGGTGCTGCTCGAGCGGGCGGCCTCGGCGCTGGAAAAGATCGGGGACGTGCTTCCCGAGGCGGCGGAGGGGGCTAAGCGCCTTACCGAGTTCCGCTATGAAATTGAAGACATTGCCGATACCGTGCAACGCTATGCCGAATCCGACGAGGATCCGACTTTGCGGCTGAATAAGATCGAAGCTCGCCTTAGCACCATTTCAAAGCTTCGTCGGAAATACGGAGCTGACGTTTCGGAAATACTTGCCTTCCGCGAGAGGGCACAGGCGCAGCTTGATACCATTGAAAACGCAGATGCCATCCGCGAGGAGCTGGAAAAGGAGTGTCGCGGGCTTGAAGCAAAGGCACGCACACTTGCCGCACAGATCCGCGAGCGGCGCCGCGAGGCGGCAAGAACCATTCAAAAAGAGGTAAGCGAAACGCTTGCTTTTCTGGATATGCCCAAGGTGCGCTTTTGCATTTCGCTTGCCGAGAGCGATACGCTGAGATCCGACGGCGGCGACGTGGTGGAGTTTTTGATCTCGGCAAACGCAGGCGAGGAGCCCGGACCGCTGGAAAAGATTGCCTCGGGCGGCGAGCTTTCGCGTATTATGCTGGCTCTCAAAAGCGTGCTTTCGGACAAGGACGGCGTGGCCACGGTCATTTTTGACGAGGTGGACGCCGGTATTTCCGGCAAGACCTCGCGCAAGGTGGGTCTTAAGCTTCGCGAGATCGCGCGGCAGGTTCAGGTTATTTGCGTGACCCATTCGGCGCAGATCGCGTCGCTGGCAGACAGGCACTTCCTCATATCCAAAAATGACCAAACGGGAAGAGCGGAGACCGAGATCACTGAGCTGGACGGCGAGGGAAGAGTGGACGAGGTGGCCCGCATTCTGGGCGGCATCCACGTGACCGAGACCCAGCGTGCCGTGGCGCGGGAGATGATCGAGGAGGGGAACGGATTATGACCAAAACCAACGCAATGCGTCTTCTGGACGCGGCCAAGATTGCCTACGAGGTCAAGGAGTATGAGGTGGACGAGAATGACCTTTCGGGCGTTCACATTGCCTCGCAGATCGGGCTTCCCTTTGATCAGGTGTTCAAAACGCTGACGGCAAGAGGGGACAAGACCGGTGTGATCGTCTTTTGTATCCCCGTTCATAAGGAGATCGACCTCAAAAAGGCGGCCGCCATCACGGGAAACAAAAAGGTGGAGCTGCTTCACGTCAAGGAGCTTCTCGGCATCACGGGCTATGTGCGCGGCGGTTGCTCCCCCATCGGTATGAAAAAGAAATTCCCCACCTTTATTGAGCAAAGCGCTGAGAATTTTGAAAAAATCACGGTCAGCGCCGGGATGAAGGGCGCTCAGCTTTTGCTTGAGGTGGATGAGCTTGTCAAATTTACCGGAGCAAAGCTTTGCCAAATTGTGTAAAGGCTATTGCAAAAAACAAAATTTTGTATTATAATAGTAAGGTTGAAAATAAACAGAGGAAAGAAATATGCTGAAGATCAAACAAAGTATTGCTGAAAAAATCACCGAACAGATCGCGGCGCAGTTCCCGGGGGCCGAGGCCGACGCGGCTACGCTTGCCTCGATGCTCGAGTATCCGCCCGATTCTTCGATGGGCGACCTTGCGCTTCCTTGCTTTAAGCTGAGCAAGACGCTTCGCCGCTCGCCCGTGCAGATCGCGGGGGCGCTTGCTGAAAGCGTGAAGGACGAGATGGTCAGCCGTGTGGAAAACGTCAACGGCTATCTCAATTTTTATTTGAACAAGGAATACCTTGGCGACACGCTGCTTCGCGGCATCGTGGAGGCAGGGGAGAGCTACGGCTCGCAGACGTTTGGCGAAGGAAAGACGGTCGTTCTCGACTACTCCTCACCCAACGTGGCTAAGCCCTTCCATATCGGACATCTCGGAACGACCGTGATCGGTCACGCACTCAAAAAGCTTCACGAGTTTGTGGGCTACAAGTGCGTGGGCATCAATTACCTTGGCGACTGGGGTACCCAGTTCGGTAAGATGATCGTTGCCTACCGCAAGTGGGGTGTGCGTGCGGAGGTCGAGGCCGGCGGTGTAGACAAGCTGGTGGAGCTTTACGTTAAATTCCACAGCGAGGCGGAGGCAAATCCTGCGCTTAACGACGAGGCGAGAGCCGAGTTCCACAAGCTGGAGCAGGGCGACGCTGAGAACATTGAGCTTTGGAAGTGGTTTATCGAGGTCAGCCTTGTGGAGTACAAGAAGACCTATAACCTTCTCGGCATTGAGTTTGATAGCTATAAGGGCGAGAGCTTTTATACCGATAAGATGCCCGCGCAGGTGCAGAAGCTCAGAGACCTTGGGCTTCTCAAGATCGACGACGGCGCTTCCATCGTAGACCTGGAGAAGTACGGAATGCCGCCTTGCCTCATTCTCAAGCGCGACGGCTCGACGCTGTATCCCACGCGTGACATCGCCGCAGCGGTCTACCGCAAGGAGACCTACGATTTCGATAAGGCGATCTACGTGACCAGCGCCGCACAGTGCCTGCACTTCCAGCAGTGGTTCAAGGTCGTGGAAATGATGGGCTACGAGTGGGCACCCGCCCTTGTTCACGTGCCGTACGGTACGGTGAGCATCAACGGCGAAAAGCTGGCTACGCGTACGGGAAACGTCATTCTTCTGAAGGATCTGTTTGCCATGGCCATCGAAAAGGTGGGCGAGATCATGGAGGAGAAGAATCCCGAGCTTAAGGGAAGAACGGATATTGCCGAGTCGGTCGGCGTAGGCGCGATCGTGTTCTACTATCTGTCCAACAACCGTATGAAGGACATCAACTTCGTGATGGAGGACGCGCTCAGCTTTGAGGGAAATACCGGCCCTTACGTGCAGTACACCTACGCGCGTGCTTGCTCGATCCTCTCAAAGACCGGTGAGCCCGACAAGGCACAGCCGATGAAGCTGACCGCTCCCGAGGAGGAGGCGCTGATCAAGACCCTGGCACGCTTCCCCGAGAAGGTGCTTGAGGCGGTGAGGGATTATGAGCCCTCGGTCATTGCGCGTTACATTCTTGACGTGGCGGCGGCGTTCAACCGCTTCTATCACGAGTGCAAGATCGTGAGCGCCGAGGATGCGGCCGTTCGCAACACAAGAGCCATGCTCACGCTGGCCGCAAAGACCGTTCTCGGAAACGCGTTTGGCCTGATCTGTTTGAAGAAGGAAGAAAAAATTTAAGGAGAATATAAAGATGTCTGGACATAGCAAATGGGCGAATATCAAGCACAAGAAGGAAAAGACCGACGCGCAGAAGGCGAAGGTGTTTACCAAGATCGGCAAGGAGATCTCCATTGCCGTTAAGGAGGGTGGCGGAGACCCGAACAGCAATTCCAAGCTCCGTGACCTGATTCAGAAGGCCAAGTCGAACAACGTTCCCAACGATAACATTGAGCGTATCATCAAAAAGTCGATGGGTAGCACTGACGAGAACTACGAGGAGATCGTATACGAGGGCTACGGACCGGGCGGTGTAGCCGTGATCGTGGAGACCACGACCGACAACCGTAACCGTACGGCGGGCAACGTGCGCTCTTACTTTGCCAAGTATCACGGCAACCTTGGACAGTCGGGTTGTGTGGGCTTTATGTTCGAGGAGAAGGGCGTCATCGTTATTGACAATGAGGACGGCGACATCGACGAGGATAAGCTGATGGAGACCGCGCTTGAGGCAGGCGCCGAGGACTTTGCCGCTGACGGCGAGGCTTTTGTGGTCTACACCGTGACCGAGGACCTGTATGCCATCAAGGAAGCCCTCGAGGGCGCAGGCTATACCGTAGCCTCAGCCGAGAAGGACAAGATCCCCTCGAACACCGTTACGCTTGAGACCGAGGACGATATCAAGTTTATGGGACTTCTCATCGAGAGACTCGAGGAGGACGACGACGTTATGAACGTCTTCCACAACTGGGAAAACTGCGATTGATCGCAACAAAAAAAGACCGTTACAAAGAAACGGTCTTTTTCTATTTTACATATTTTTCGGTGGCTTGGGCTTGAAAAGATGGAAATCGTGTGTGCCGGCGAGATAGGCCAGAGAGGCGGAGACGATCAGCGGGATCATCGTGAGGAACCACATAAACCACATGGAGTTCAAGGGATCACCGCCAACACGAATGGACAAGAGCCCCGTGTACATTCCTTGTGTGAGAAGTCCGACCACGGCAGCGCCGCCGCCAAGGCTGCTGAAGAAGGGAACGTTCGAGAGGAAGTTACCCAGCGTGATAAAGATGGCAACCAGCGCATTGACCGAGCTGGCGGCCAGTGCCATATACAGCCCCGCCAAACGGGAGGTGCCCTCTTCACCGCGCGCGATGCGCGAGGAATCCTTAGCTCCCAGCTCCCACATAAAATAGCAGACAAGGAAAAGATAAAAGAGAACCGAAAAAATGCTGGTGATCAACTGAAGTGCGGAGGGTTGGTAGGTGGCAAGATCGGTCGAGGCACTTCTCGATCCGGTTGCCAGCGCCAGCGAAAGCCCGAAAAGGGACAGCGCGATCTGATAAATAAACATTTTTACAATGTCATAGGAGCGCTCTTTAAGAAATGTTAACATATATATACTCCGTTTTGATTTCTTTTTTCCTATTATATATCACGAACACGCGAATTTCAACAAAAACGACAAAAGTTTACAGTTTATCCACTAAAAAATAAATTTATTTTGTATAATAGAAGATGAAGAAATGTTTTTGGGAGGAGGAAGATCGATATGGGAGAGGTCAACGTACAGGAATTTCCGTCGATCGTGCGCGATTTTATGGCGTACAAATCGGCGATTCAGGGCTGTTCCTCGCGGACGGTGGACGAATATATGTTGGATCTCCGCACCTTTTTCCGCTTTTTGATTGCTTCGCGTGAGGGGCTTCCCACCATCGGGGAGGAGTTCGAGAGCATCAACATTCGCGGCATTGACCTCGAATTCGTAAAAGGTGTGTCCACCGAGGAGATCTATGCCTTTCTGATGTACGCGGGCAATACGCGCGGCAACCAGAACGCCTCCAAGGCACGCAAGCTATCGGCGCTCAAGGCGTTTTACCGCTATCTGGTCTCCAAAAAGCACTATTTTGAATTGGATCCGACGGCCAACATCGAGTCGCCCAAAAAGAGGCAGTCGCTTCCCAAATTTTTGACGCTTGAGGAGTCCATCGCACTCCTGGAGGCCATCAAAAACGATAAGGAATCCAAGACTGCCACGCGTGATTTTGCCATCGTTACGCTCTTCCTTAACTGCGGAATGCGATTGTCGGAGCTGGTTGGCATCAACCTTTCGGATCTCGACCGTGAGCTACGCTCACTTCGTGTGATCGGTAAGGGAAATAAGGAGCGAATCGTGTATCTCAACGACGCTTGCCGTGAGGCGCTTGTTTCTTATATTAAAGAGAGAGTCGAGGAGACATATGACGAAAAGGTAAACACGAACGCCCTTTTCCTCAGCTCGCGCCATCAGCGCATCAGCGTCAAGACCGTGCAATGGATGGTGTATAAATATCTGGACCTGGCGGGGCTGGAATCCAAGCATTTTTCGGTGCATAAGCTCAGACATACGGCCGCGACGCTGATGTATCAGTCGGGCAACGTCGACGTGCGCGTGCTCAAGGACATTCTCGGACACGAGCAGCTTAACACCACACAAATTTATACTCACGTCAGCAATCGCAGTATGGAAGAAGCGATGAACGAAAATCCGCTGGCGAAGGTAAAAAAGAATAAACTCTAAAAAACAGAGAAATTTTCTCTGTTTTTTTGATTTTCCCCTTGACAAAAGGAGAGAGAGATGCTATAATACATTTAACGGTTAGGTTAAATGTTAAATGAAGGAGAAAACTATGGGACTGCAAAACACGATGCGCGCGCTTTCCGACCCCATTCGCCGCGAGATCCTGAATCTTTTGAAGGCAGGGCGAATGTCGGCAGGAGATATCGTCACGCATTTTGACGTGACGGGTGCCTCGGTCTCGCGACACCTCTCGGTGCTGAAGGAGGCCGACCTTATCCGCGACAAAAGGGAAGGAAAGTACATTTATTACGAGCTGAACGCCTCGGTCCTGGAGGAAATTTTGCTTTGGATCGCCGATTTGAAAGGAGAAACTCACAATGATTCAAAAGAATAAGGGAAAACTGATCCTGTCATCGATCGTTATTTTACTTCCGATGCTTTTTTGCCTGCTTTCGGGTGTTTTGCCCGAGAAAATTGCCGTGCATTTCCGACTTGACGGTACGGCGGACGGATTTGCCCGTCCCGCAATCGTCTTTCTCGTTATCCCGCCCATCCTGCTTGCGTTTCATTGGCTGTGCCTGATCCTTACGGCGGTGCTTGACAAAGGGAACGAGCAAAATAAAAAGATCACGGGCATTATGTTCTGGATCCTACCCATTATCTCGCTGATGTCCACGGGCACCGTTCTGGCAATTGCTCTCGGTTATACTGCGAACATTCTTACGTTTGTGCTTGTTTTCCTTGCCGTTCTGTTTGTCGTGATCGGCAATTATATGCCCAAGACCACGCGCAACATCACGGCCGGTATCAAGATCAAATGGACGCTTATGAGCGACGAGAACTGGAATGCCACCCACCGCTTTGCCGGCAAGCTGTACGTCCTTGCGGGACTGCTTTGTATTCCGGCTATCTTTCTTCCCGAAAAATTTTTCGCGTTTGTTGCCTTTGGGCTGATCCTTCTTTGCGTGGTGCCTCCCATCGTCTATTCCTACTGCTTTTACAAAAAGCAGCTGGCGGCAGGTGAGGTGACCAAGGAATCCATGAATGAGACTCTCGGTCGGTTTACCAAGCACTCCAAGGCGGCGCGTGTGGTGACGGTGGTCCTGGTTACCGTTATCCTGATCCTCTCGGCCTTGCTTATGTATACCGGAGACATTACGATGGTGCCGAGCGAGGACTCGCTGACGGTCAAGGCAAGCTTTATGCAGGATCTGACTCTCGCCTACGATGCCATTGACGCGGCCGAGTACCGCGAGGGCGGTGTGGACGGCAGGCGTATTTACGGATTTGGATCGGCAAGACTGCTTATGGGGAGCTTTAAAAACGAGGAGTTTGGTCTTTATACGCGCTATACCTATGCAGGAAAGCTTCCCGCCATCGTGCTGACGGTAGGGGAGGAGCGTGTGGTGCTCGGTGCCGAAACCGCCGAGGAAACACGCGCACTTTACGAAAGAATTTTACTTGAAATATCCGAATGATCCCGAGCGGAGACCGTAGTGTCTCCGCTCTTTTCTCTTGCAAGTTTTTGTCGAAACTCCTTCAAAAATGTTTTTAAAAGTATTGACAAGACAAGGGAAAAATGCTAAAATGATACTACCTTTAAAATGGATAAATTTTTTGCGCAGGAGGAAGCAAATTATGTTTAAGAGCGCATATCTGAATGACCTCATGGAGAGAGTCATCAAAAGAAACCCGGGCGAGCCCGAGTTCCACCAGACGGTAAAAGAGGTTCTCGAGTCGATCGAGCCCGTTCTTGAAGCACGTCCCGATTTCGTTGAGACCGGTGTTGTTGAAAGAATGGTAGAGCCCGAGAGAATCATCAAGTTCCGTGTTCCGTGGCTTGACGACAACGGTAAGGTTCAGGTGAACCGCGGTTTCCGTATCCAGTTCAACAGTGCCATCGGTCCGTACAAGGGCGGTCTTCGTTTCCACCCCTCGGTTAACGAGAGCATCATCAAGTTCCTCGGCTTCGAGCAGACCTTCAAGAACTCGCTCACCTCGCTTCCCATGGGCGGCGGCAAGGGTGGTTCTGACTTTGATCCTCAGGGCAAGAGTGAGGGCGAGGTTATGCGCTTCTGCCAGAGCTTTATGACGGAGCTGCAGAAGTAC
>CAJGDZ010000047.1 GCA_904502055.1 uncultured Clostridia bacterium
AAAGTGGAAATGTGCCGTTTGCGGACAGATCGTAGAGTCCGAAACCAGACCCGAGCAGTGCCCTCTTTGCAAGGCACCGGCCGAGAAATTTGAGGAGCTTGTGGAAACCGAGATGACCTGGGCTGCCGAGCATATCGTAGGCATCGGCAAGAAGGATGCATCCGAGGAGATCATCGAGGGTCTTCGCGCCAACTTCAACGGCGAGTGCTGCGAGGTTGGTATGTATCTTGCTATGGCAAGAGTTGCCCACAGAGAGGGCTACCCCGAGATCGGTCTTTACTGGGAGAAGGCTGCTTACGAGGAGGCTGAGCACGCCGCTAAGTTCGCAGAGCTTCTGGGCGAGGTCGTGACCGACTCCACCAAGAAGAACCTTGAGATGCGCGTTGCCGCTGAGAACGGCGCAACCGAGGGCAAGTTCGAGCTGGCCAAGATGGCTAAGATGGCAAATCTTGACGCCATCCACGACACCGTACATGAGATGGCTCGCGACGAGGCTCGCCACGGCAAGGCATTCCAGGGCCTGCTTGAGAGATACTTCGGCAAGTAATCCGTGCAGATCGAATTCGCATTTTCAGGCAAGGCGCATCCGCGGATGCGCCTTGCTTTTTCGGATCAATGCAATGAATTACCATTTCCCCGCCTGTAATTGTCGGGTGTTTTTGGGGAAAATATATAGCAAAAAAGAAAGGAATTCACCATTATGAAATACGTTTGCCCTTGCGGATATGTATATGACCCCGCCCTTGGCGATCCCGACAACGGAATTGCCCCCGGCACGGCCTTTGAAGATCTTCCCGAGGACTTTGCCTGCCCCGTTTGCGGACTTGGCAAGGATGCGTTTGAGAAGGAAGACTGACCCCTCCAAAGCAAAAATCATTCACAGAAAAAGAGCGACCGACCGGTCGCTCTTTTTGGTATACTTTTTCAGCAATCACCTAAAAACCTATTGAAAAATTCGGCAAAAATGTTATAATTGGATTGTAACATAAAAAATATGTCGTGACATATTACAAAAGGAGACAAAAATGCCTATATTTTTCAATTCGGAAAAGAAGATCTTCAAGCTGGACACCAAGGGCTCCAGCTACATATTCGCGATCAACGAGGACGGAATTCTTGTGCACACCTACTACGGTGCGCCCATAAAGGACCTTGACCTTGGCTACCTGAATGAAAACTTCACAACGCCCGGCATCTGTCCCAAGCCCCATTACGCTCCCGGCGGCAGGTTTACCCTTGACACCGCGCCCGTCGAATTTCCCTGCACCGGCACCGGCGATTATCGCCCGGCCGCCTTCTCGGTCCGTTCGGCACAGGGACACACCGCAACCCTCGTTCATTATCTCTCCCACAAGATCTATGGCGGAAAGCCTGCGCTTGAGGGACTCCCCGCCACCTTTGCGGGCGAAGATGAAGCAACCACGCTGGAAATCCTGACTGAGGATCGCCACACCGGCATTCGCGTTACTCTTTTTTATACCGTTTTTGAGGATCTTTCTGTTATGACCCGCCATGTAACGGTTGAAAACCCCACCGATACGGCTGTCAACATCGAGCGCATTTACAGCACATCGGTAGACTTCCATACGCACGACTATGACGTCATACACCTTCACGGACACCATTGCCGTGAGCGCAACTATTCCCGTACCCGTTTGGACTACGCCACCCACCGAATTTCAAGTCTTCGCGGTGCCTCCGGTGCCGAGCATAACCCCTTTATGGCGCTGGTCTCCCCCGATGCCACCGAGAATTACGGCGAAGCGTACGGCTTCAACCTGGTATATAGCGGCAACTTTGCCGCCGAGGTCAACGTGGAATGCTATGGCTCCGCGCGCGTGGCTATGGGCATCAATTCCGATGGCTTTAACTGGCTTCTCGAGCCGGGAGAACACTTTACCGCGCCCGAGGCGGTTATGGTCTATTCGAACGAAGGACTTGGCGGCATGAGCCGTACCTTCCATAACCTCTATAGGAAGCACCTGATGCGAGGAGAATGGTTGACAAAGCGTCGCCCCGTTCTCATCAACAACTGGGAGGCGACCGCGATGAATTTCGATGGCGAAAAGCTGTACGAATTCGCCAAGAAGGCGTCCGAGCTCGGCATCGAAATGCTCGTGCTTGACGACGGTTGGTTTGGAAAGCGCAACAATGCTCGCTGCGCGCTCGGTGACTGGGTGGTCAATGAGGAAAAGCTGGGCGGAACCATGAACGATCTCGTAACGCGCATAAACGCCCTGGGCGTAAAGTTCGGCCTTTGGTTTGAGCCCGAAATGATCTCCCCCGACAGCGATCTCTACCGAGCTCACCCCGATTGGTGCTTGCACATCGAAGGACGCCCGATGTCGCTTGGCCGTTTTCAGCTCATCCTTGACCTCACCCGCAAGGAGGTTGAGGATTATGTCTTCGAAAGTATGTGCCGTGTGCTTGACAGTGCCAACATCGAGTACGTCAAGTGGGATTTCAACCGCAACTTTACCGAGACAGGAAGCGCGGCGCTTCCCGCAGAACGTCAGAAGGAGGTGCCTCACCGCTATGTGCTGGCACTGTACCGCCTGCTTGAGCGTCTTTTGAATCGCTATCCCCACCTTCTTCTTGAGGGCTGTGCCAGCGGCGGCGGTCGTTTTGACCCCGGTATGCTCTACTATTCTCCCCAGATCTGGACCTCCGACTGCTCCGATGCCATCGAGCGTCTTGATATTCAGTACGGCACCACAATGTGCTATCCGCCCTCCTCGATGGGCGCTCACGTCAGCGCCTCTCCCAATCATCAAACCAAGCGCATCAGCCCCCTTTCCACTCGCGGAAACGTCGCGCTTGAAGGAACCTTTGGCTATGAGCTGGACCCCTCCACCTTCACCGAGGAGGAATGCGAAACGGTTCGCGCGCAGGTAAGGCAATATCACGAGCTGTATGATGTGACTCATTTTGGTGATCTTTACCGCCTGGTCAGCCCCTTTGACGGCGACCGCGACCGCAGTGCATGGATGCAGGTTACAGAGGATAAGCGCGAGGCACTCGTTACTCTTGTAATCATTCGCACTCACGTGGGACAGCGCCAGTACCTTCGTCTGTGCGGCCTTGACCCCGAAAAACAATACCGTGACGTGGCTACAGGAAGGACGTATTCGGGCGCGCTTCTTATGAATGCCGGGCTTTGCCTTAACACCCTTGTCGGCGACGGCGCCAGCCGTTTGATCCATTTGGTTGCTGAGGACTGATTTGATTTTCCTATTTTTGGACACAAATTTCTCTTGTAATCCAACCGATGTAATGATATAATGAACAAAACAACGGAATTCAGCCAAGGAGACTACTATGAAACTGAAATTTGACGTATTTGGAAAAACGCAGCCCGACCCCTTTATTTTTGAGGACGGAGACAAGCTGTATCTTTACGTTTCGGGCGTTGGAGATGCCAAGGGCGTTGAGGTCTACTCCGCCGACGATCTCTTTGGCATCTGGCACTTTGAGGGTATGGCGGTCAAGGACACACCCGAGCAACGTCAATATTGGGCCCCCTCGGTCATCAAGCACGAGGGAAAATACTATATGTACGTATCTTTTATAGAAGGAAAGAACTTTCAGTTTATGCACGTTTTGTCGGCCGACTCGCCTTTGGGGCCGTTTGAGAATCCCGTACGTCTTTACGACCGCTTCTCCATCGACTCGCACGCCGTCAGGACCGACAAGGGCCTCTTCCTTTGGTACGCCGAGAACAACACCAAGCCCGAGCGCATCGGTACCCGCGTATACGTCGACAGGCTGCTTGACCCCGTAACCCCCGCAGGCATCTGCCGAGAGGTGCTCGTTCCCACAATGGACCAAGAGATCTTCACGTCGCTCTGGCGCGAGGATAACAACTGGCACACGCTTGAGGGCGCGTTTTGGTTTTGCGAGGGCGATTGGCAATACGTGATGTACAGCGGCGGCTGTTATCAGGATGATACCTATCACATTGGCTACGCCTCTGCCAAGACCGACGAACAGGATCTGACCAAGATCGACTTTGTCAAGCACACAAGGGACGGCGCATTCGATCCCGTCCTGATCAAAAACGAGTGGGAGGAAGGCACGGGACACCACAGCGTGATCAAGTATAAAGGCGAATACTACGCCATCTACCACGCCCGTGACTACGGCCTCAGACACCTGAAGGAAGCCCGTACGGCCCGTGTTTGCAAGCTTCACGTCAAGGACGGCATCATCACCGCCGAGCCCTATCCCGACCGAATTTAAGACGCGGAAGCCGGAGTAAAAGGGAAACCTTACGCACTCGATCCAAAAGCGCTGATACCCGGCTCACCTTGATACATCGTAAAAAAAGGGCAGACCTTACGGTCTGCCCTTTTTTTCGTTTGTAAATAAATTGAAATCATATCCGCAACAAAGCGTTTTATTTCTCGCTTCTTCCGTCAACAATGACTTCCATTCCGTTTTTGAGAATTACTGACTTTGTGGCTTCTCGATCACCCCACTCCGCACCGTCGCTAAAGTAAACGCTATAAACATAAAGTTTTACAGTTTTGACATTGTTATCGAGGAATTGGTATGTTAATTTTTCACTCTTCCCCTTAACGATTGTGTTATCCGTCGCCAAATAATTTTGTGCCCACAAACCCTTAAGTTCTTCTCCATAAACATCAAGGGGAACAACGTAAAACTTGATTGCGCTTATATCCTTGTCGCTTGTATTTGTGATAGAAACAGATACTGTAGGCTGACCAATAATATCCGTCCCCATCTCCGCCGTAGCAGAAATACCGCAGTCACCTGCAAAAACTCCTGTTTTTTCATTAGTGCTTATATTATTGTGTTGTTCGCTGCTCGTTGTATCTTGGTTGGTTGCACCATTGTTTACATCCGCGTTATCATCCCCACCACTTCCAACAATTCCAATAAAGATAATTCCAACAATTACCCAAAACCACCATTTTTGAAAAATGGGTTTTTTGTTTTTTGCTCCACAATGCGGACAAGCCTTTGCACTTTTTGCTATCTCCTGACCACAAGCTTGGCAATTGCTCATTTGTTTGTTCATTTTTTCTCCTCTTTTCTACAATACGCCATCCAATTGTACGTATTTTATATTGTGTAAGCAATTATATCATACCAAAGCTCAAAAGTCAACTCAATTGAGGTAATTTTCTCAACTCTTTTGAGATAAAATAAAGAAAAAGGGTTGAGGAGTGATATTTTGAACATCGGCGAGGCGGTTAAACTTCGAATTTTAGAGCTGTGCAAGCAAAATCACATCACTGTAAACAAATTGTCCACTATAAGCGGTCTGACTCAATCTACACTCAACAACATCGTAAGCGGCCGCAACAACTCAGCCACCATATCTACGATCAAAAAAATTTGTGACGGATTGGAAATCTCCATTCTTGACTTCTTTTCTTCCGATTTGTTTAATGATCTGGAACAGGAAATAAAATAATTAAGGGCAGACCCTACGGTCTGCCCTTTTCTTTAATATAGTATTTTTTCCAAACACACAAGCCTTACGCCCTCAATGCCGTTGAAGATGCAAGGGACAATGCCCCTCTCCGCATAGCCCAGGCGCTTGTAGAGTGCGCGGGCGCGCGTATTGATCTCGTTGGTATCCATCCGAAGATGCGGACAGCCGTTCTCCCGCGCGTAGTCCTCGTAAAAGCAAACAAACGCCGTGCCGTACCCCTTCCCCGCCTCGGCGGGATCGACGGCCAGCGTGTGAAGCACCATGACCTCCGCGTCCTTTGCCTCCTTTGACCACTTGATAAGCTTATATTCCTCAACCTGAATGCGATTGATCCTTGCCGAGGCGACAACGCGGCCGCCCTCCTCCATCACAAAAACGTCATCCGCTAAGATCGCGGCCCTTGCGGTCTCGCGCGTGGGATAGACCGCGCGCTGCCAGCCGGTGTGGCTTTGCCCCTGCTCCTCGCAGGTATGAATGGCGTCGTAAATACGCGCAATGGCGTCAAGATCCGACAAAACCGCCTTACGGAACATAAGTCTATCTCCTTTCGAGCACTTGATGGAAACATTATAGCATACAAACACAAAAAAATCCATAAAAAATCAAAAAAATCAAAAAAACCCCTTGACAAACGGTCGCACAAGTGTTAAAATGCTTCTATATTCAAAAAAGACTGTGACGAAGACGGTCGAAAACAGCTTGTTTCCAGAGAGCCGACGGGTGCTGTGAGTCGGTAACGGCGTTTTCTGTGACTTATCCCTTCCGAGTCGGAGGTGCGAACGCAAAAGCAAGTAGCGCTTCACGTGAATGCTACGTCAGTGCATAGGAATTGCTGGATTCCAAAGAGTGGCAACGCTGTTGCAATTTGAGTGGTACCGCGAGTGTTTATTACACCCGTCTCAAAGAAAGAGACGGGTGTTTTTTATTTTCAATTTATCAAAGAAAGGATGATGTAAGTATGGCAACGGTTTCTCAGGAAAAGCTTATGGAGGTCGCGTCCCGAATTCGCGAAATGCGTGCAATTTGCGGCCTTGGCGAGACCGAAATGGCAGAAAAAACAGAGGTCAGCCTTGACGAATACCGTCAGTACGAAAACGGTCAGCTTGACTTCCCCTTCACCTTCATTCATAAATGCGCGCTCACCTTCGGCATCGGTATCAGCGATCTTCTGGAGGGTAAGAGTGCCCACCTCTCGTCCTACACCATCACCCGTAAGGGTCAGGGTCAGGCAACGGCCAAGGAGGACGGCATCGACATTCAGAACCTCGCCCCCAACTTCCGCAAGAAGATCGCCGAGCCGTATTGGGTGCACTACGAGTACGATCCCGAGCTTCAGAATAAGCCCATCCACACCGCCAAGCACTCCGGCCAGGAGTTTGACTTTGTGATGAGCGGCCGCCTGAAGATCCAGATCGGCGACAATGTGGAATACCTCAGCGAGGGTGACAGCATCTACTACAACAGCTCCACGCCTCACGGCATGATCGCCGTGGACGGACGCGACTGCTACTTTGTAGCTATCATTCTCCCCGGCGAGAACGAGAAGGAGACCGTCGTACGCGACACGCTCTTCCCCACGCGCACAAGCGACCGTCCGCTCATCAGCGAAAAATTCATTCATATGACCGAGAACGAGAAGGGCTATCCCACCGCCATCGAGTTTGAGAATGAGGACAAATTCAACTTTGCCTTTGACGTGGTGGACGCCATTGCCAAGCGTGAGCCCGACAAGCTGGCGATGCTCCACATCGACAAATATAAGAACGAGCGCCGCTTTACCTTCAACGATATGAAGCGCGGCTCGGCACAGGTGGCCAACTACTTCAAGTCACTTGGCATCAAGAAGGGTGACCGCGTTATGCTGGTGCTTAAGCGCCACTACGAGTTCTGGTTCTCCATCCTCGCGCTTCACAAGCTGGGTGCGATCGCCATCCCTGCCACGCATCAGCTGCAGGCACACGATTTCGAGTACCGCTTCAACAGCGCCGAGATCAGCGCCGTGGTGTGCACCGCCGATGACGGGGTTTCCGAGCAGATCGACAAGTGCCTTGACAAATGTCCCAGCCTTAGGACCCGTGTTCTTGTGGGCGGCAAGCGCGACGGCTGGCGTGATTTTAATGAAGAATATCCCCTCTTCAGTGCCCACTTCTACCGCACCGAGGACACACCCTGCGGCAAGGATCTGATGCTGATGTTCTTCACCTCGGGCACGACGGGCTATCCCAAGATCGCGGCCCACACCTACGAATATCCGCTCGGACACTACATCACCGCCAAGTATTGGCACGGCGTCAGCGAGGACGGACTTCACTTCACCATCTCGGACACCGGCTGGGGTAAGGCTCTTTGGGGCAAGCTCTACGGTCAGTGGCTGGCGGAGGGTGCGGTCTTCACCTACGATTTCGACCGCTTCGATGCGTCCGAGATCCTTCCGATGTTTGCCAAATACCACATCACCACCTTCTGCGCACCTCCCACCATGCTCCGCATGATGATCAAGCAGGATATCTCAAAATACGACCTCACCTCCATCCGTCATATGACCACGGCAGGCGAGGCGCTCAACCCCGAGGTCTACCGCCAGTTTGAAAAGGCAACGGGCCTGCAGATCATGGAGGGCTTCGGCCAAACCGAGCTTACGCTGGCCATCGCCAACCTGATGGGCGGCACGCACAAGCTTGGCTCGATGGGTAAGCCCAGCCCGCTTTACGATATCCTCATCGTCGATCCTGACGGCAACCCCGTTCCCGACGGTGAGACCGGTGAGATCGTGGTTCGCCTTGGCGAAAAGACCCCCTGCGGCCTGTTTGCCGGCTACTACCGCAACGAGGAGAAGACCCGTGAGGTCCTGCACGATGGCTTCTACCATACGGGCGACACCGCGTGGCGTGATGAGGACGGCTTCTATTGGTATGTCGGACGTGTGGACGACGTCATCAAGTCCTCGGGCTACCGTATCGGTCCCTTCGAGATCGAAAGCGTCATCATGGAGCTTCCCTACGTTCTGGAGTGCGGTGTTTCCGCCGTCCCCGACGAGGTCCGAGGTCAGGTGGTCAAGGCCAGCATCGTACTGACCAAGGGCACCGAGCCCACCGAGGAGCTCAAGAAGGAAATTCAGGACTACGTCAAGAAGAATACCGCGCCGTATAAATACCCCCGTATCGTGGTATTCCGTGACGAGCTTCCCAAGACCATCAGCGGAAAAATCCAGAGAAATAAGCTTTAATTCAAAAAAGTCCAAAGAAATGCTTGACAAAGCCCTCAATTTATGATAAAATATCCGTATGTTAAAAGGCGTTGACGAAGAGGACGCGGTAAAGTAACCATCCAGAGAAGTGGCGGTCGGTGCAAGCCACTATGGTGAAACCCGTTGTTTGTAGCTTCCGAGCCGAGAGGAAGAAAGCGTTTGCCGTAGACCCTCTCCGTGATTGCTGCGTAAAGGCATAGGAATTGATGGATTCCAAGAGTGGCGGTTCTCCGCAATTTGAGTGGTACCGCGGGTGTTGTTTTTCACACTCGTCTCAAAGTCATTTAGCTTTGGGACGAGTGTTTTTTCGTCCCACGAAAGGTAGGAGCATATGCAAAAGATTACCGGACTGGATTTTAAGATCCAAGAAATGGCGGCACGTATCCGCGAGCTGCGCGAGATCGAGGGCATCTCCCTTGAGGATATGGCGGCCAAGACCGGCGTCACTCCCCGGGAGTACGCCGACTGCGAAAGCGGAAAGAGCGATCTGAACTTTACTTTTATCTATCGTTGTGCGCTGGTATTCGGTGTCAACGTCACCGACATCATCGAGGGCTACAGCCCCAACCTTCGCTCGTACACCGTAACGCGTGCGGGCGGCGGTCAGCATATCGCGCAGGCGCACGGTATGACCTATTATAACCTGGCTTACGCCTTCCAGAACCGTATTGCCGAGCCGCTTTTCGTGCGAAGTGTATACGACGAGGAAGCGCAGCACCGCGACATCGAGCTGACCTCGCACGCAGGTCAGGAATGTGACATCGTCGTGGAGGGACAGCTGATGGTGCAGGTGGGCGACCACAAGGAAGTGCTCGGCCCCGGCGACAGTATGTACTACAACAGTGAAACGCCGCACGGTATGATCGCCGTCGGCGGCAAGGACTGTGTGTTCTACGCCATCGTTCTTAACCCCACGGGCGAGCCCATTCCCGAGCTGGCCACGCCCAAGGCCATCGCAAGCACCGGCGAGATCAAGCACGACACCAAGGACAGAATCTACAAAAAATACATCGACGTTACCAAGAACGACAAGGGCACGCCCACGTCGATCACGTTTAAGAATACGGAAAACTTCAACTTCGCATTCGATCTTGTGGACGAGCTGGCCGAGCGTGAGCCCGAAAAGCTGGCAATGCTCCACATCTCAAAGGATCATACCGAGCGCCGCTTTACCTTCCGCGATATGAAGAGAGCGTCGGCACAGTGCGCCAACTACTTCAAGTCGCTGGGTATCAAAAAGGGCGACCGCGTTATGCTGGTGCTCAAGCGTCACTACCAGTTCTGGTTTGCGATGCTGGGTCTGAACAAGCTGGGCGCCATTGCGATCCCTGCCCCCAACCAGCTTCAGGAGCACGATTTTGAGTACCGCTTCCGCACGGCGGGCATCAGTGCCATCCTTTGCACGGCAGACGGCGATACCGCCGCCCAGGTGGAAAACGGCGCGAAGGATATCCCCACGCTAAGGCACCGCATTCTCGTTGGCGGTGAGCGCGAGGGCTGGCGTAAGTTTGACGAGGAATACACGCTTTACAGCACGCACTTTGACCGCACCGAGGATGCTCCCGGCGGCGACGATCTGATGCTGATGTTCTTTACGTCGGGCACGTCGGGCTATCCCAAGATCGCGGCACACAATTACAAATACGCTCTCGGTCACTTCCACACCGCCAAATACTGGCACAACGTGGATCCCGACGGACTTCACTTCACCATTTCGGACACCGGTTGGGCCAAGGCTATGTGGGGTAAGCTCTACGGCCAGTGGCTGTGTGAGGCGGCGACCTTCGTTTACGATTTCGATCGCTTTGATGCCGCCGACATTCTTCCCCTCTTTGCCAAATACCAGATCACCACGTTCTGCGCACCGCCCACCATGCTCCGCATGATGATCAAGCAGGACATCTCGAAATACGACCTCTCCTCCGTCCGTCATATGACCACGGCCGGCGAGGCACTCAACCCCGAGGTCTACCGCCAGTTTGAAAAGGCAACGGGTCTGCAGATCCTTGAGGGCTTCGGTCAGTCCGAGAGCACCATGATCATCGGCAATATGCGCGGTGCTTCGCACAAGATCGGCTCGATGGGCAAGCCCGCTCCCATTTACAAGGTCAGCCTTGTGGATGCCGACGGCAACCCCGTTCCCGACGGTGAGACCGGCGAAATCGTGATCGACGTTCAGGGCGGCGCTCCTTGCGGCCTGTTCACCGGCTATTACGGCGATCCCGAAAAGACCGCCGAGGTATGGCACGACGGCTTC
>CAJGDZ010000048.1 GCA_904502055.1 uncultured Clostridia bacterium
CGTCAATAAAGTAGGCGGCCTCAAGCACACCTGCTACGCGGAATCCGCCGCGGCGTACGATGGAGCTTGTGGCAGAGTACAGATGTGTAACGTGACGGTAGCCCCTGTCAAACGCCCCTATGACGGTGTCAAAATCAGCATTGGAGTGCGCGATGCTGAGTGCAAAGCCTTCCGCCTTGGCAACCTCTGCAAAGCGCTTTGCGCCCTCAAGCTCGGGAGCAACGCTCCAGCGTTTGATATTGCCGTCCGCCGCCTTAAGAATGGAGCGGTATTCCGCCTCGTCAAACACACGGATGTGCTCGGGCTTCTGTGCGCCTGCCTGCTCGGGCGAGATGTAAGGCCCCTCGACGTGAATGCCAAGCAGATTTGCACGAACACGGGGATCCTTTTTGGCGGATTTGTAGTTTTCGATGGCGCGAACAAGCGCGTTGGCACCGGCGGAGAGCAGGGTGGGCATCACCGAGGTCGTGCCGTGCCTAAGATGTGCCTCGGTGGCGTTAAGATAGTCCTCGGGGGAGCCGTCCATATAGTCGCTTCCGCCACCGCCGTGCTGGTGAATGTCCACAAAGCCGGCTGACACAAAAAGTCCGCTCGCGTCGATGTCCCGATAATCAGGGGAAGAGATTGTTTCTTTGTCGATGATGTCTTCAATTTTTCCTTCCGAGATCAGAAGGTCTTTTTCCAAAACTCCGTTTTCGACGATCAGACGACCGCCTCGAATGCGATATTTCATAACAGTACCTCTTTGTCTGCTTGTGCTTGAAGTGTAAGTGCGGTGTGGGAGGAGGCGAGAATATTTTCGGTCATATCTCGCGCATTGCTTTGAATTTCTTTGGCAAATTCGGAGAGATAGTCTCCTTCTGCCGGCAACTTTGTGTATCTTACCGGCTCAGCTCGGCCCTCGGCATACACCGTTACCGCCGCCTCGGCCCAATTGAAGGTAAGCAGTCCCTTTTCACACCAGATGCGGAATTCCCAGTAGGAGGGGAGAGAAAAGGCGGACGGCAGGGGAGCAGAATAGGAGACGTCTGCCATAACCCCCGCACCGCCCTCAAGACGTGCCATAAAAAGGGCGCAATCCTTGAAGTCCTTGTCCCTATAGGCGTAGGAGTTCCAGACGCGAGCCGCGTCGATGCTCGCAAACTCCTTATGTGAGAGCATTCGCACAAGATCTACGCCGTGAATGCCAAGATCGTTGATCGTGCCGCCATGCATTCCTTTTTCAAAATACCAAGTGGGGCGCGTGCCGTAGGCAAGAGGATGCTGACCGTTAAACGAGATGTTTCGGATCTCACCGAGCGCGCCGCTATCCAGAATCTCGCAAGCCTTCACAGTTTGCGGAAGATACCGCAGATCCAGCATACACGCGATCTTAAGGTTCTTTTCCCGGGAAATGCTTGCGATCTCCTCAAGCTCCTTGAGGCTTGTGCAGATGGGCTTGTCGGCAATGACGTGCTTGCCGGCACTGAGAGCCTTCAAAATCATTTGTCCGCGCTCGCCGTAGGCGTTGCCGATGGCCACCGCATCGATGTCGGTCTTAAGCCACTCCTCATAGCTTTTGTCTGAGAAGGTCACACCGAGCTTTTTCTCGGCCGCTGCCCGCGCCTCGCTGTGGGGTTCGATACAACCGGCAATCTCCGCTATATCCGAGGTGGCCACCCTTTGGTAAAGCCCATCGATGTGTCCGTGGCGAAAGCCGTTGAATAAAATTTTAAGCTTCATTTCAAAGAACCTCTGCCGCGCTGTCCTTATCCAAGAACATTTCGGCATTTTCGTGCTTGCGAAGCGCCGTGGCAGGGCAGACCTCGCCGTACTCGCCCTCAAGCATAGCCTTTACCGCTTTGGCTTTTGTGGGGGCGGGTACGGTACAGATCAGATGCTTCGCGGACATAAGTGCGGGAACCGTCAGCGTCAGCGCGTATTTCGGAACGTCATCAAACGTGGGGAAGCAGCCATCGTGCACCTGCTGCATACGGCAGGTATCGTCAAGCGCTACCTTTTTGACAAGCTTTGTGTCGTGAAAATTGGCGACGGGTGGATCGTTGAATGCGATATGTCCGTTTTCGCCGATACCCATACAGACTACGTCGGGCGGATTTTTGCGAAGCAAATCCGCGTAAGCCTCGCACGCCTCGTCCGCAGGGAGCGTGGCGGGGATGTAGTTGACCGAGGCAAAGGGCGCAAGCGAAAAGATGTGGTCGTTCAAATAGCGGGCAAAGGATTGTCCGTCCTCGATACTGAGTCCCGCATATTCATCCATATGGTAGGCGTGTACCCGGGAGAAGTCCACATTTTCCGCAAGTAGTGCGGCAAGCGTCTCGTTCTGCGAGGGGGCAGCGGCAAAAATGACGTTGGCATAGCCCTTTTTATCAAGGGTCTCGTTGATGGCCTTGGCCGCCGCCCGTCCTGCGGCATTTCCCATTTCGCCGCGTGTTTCGTATACGTATGTAGTAAGCTTTTCGGTTCGAATGATTTTGATCGGCATAGCGGTCTCCTTTAATCAAATTCAACCGAAAGAGGATTTTCGGCGTGGCAGGCCTCGATGATGCGAACGGTTTGCGCCGCCATCTCGGGTGTCACCGTCAGGGGCTTGCCCTCAAGAATGGCGTCGTGAAGCATCTTGTAAAAGTCGTATACTGCCAGATCGAAGGACGTGCCCTCAATGGTGCTCTCCTCCTCGGTAAAATTCAGCTTCTCCGAGCAATAGGCAGGGTCGCCGTTTGCTTTGGCCAAAAAGCCCTCCACCACGGGGCGCTCGGGATAGACCGAGAAGTCCTCGATATATTTCAACTTGTAATTGGTGTTGGTGGACATCAGCGTTCCCTTTGAGCCGTAGATCTTAAACACGTAATCGCCGGCATAAGCGTCGGCGGAAATGACCTCGATATCAATGGTGGGCCTATCCTTGGCGGTGATGATTAGCTTGGCGTAGTCGTCGCCGTCTCCGCTGGTGAGAATTCTTTTCAGCGAGGAGAAGGCCACCCTTGCCGTCTCGTCCCAGTCAATGAGGGCCAAGGCCTGTCCGATGGGGTGAGGACCGGTATTGTAAAGACCGCCTGCGCATTTGCTTTGAAGCGTCTGCCAGTCCCAACGGCGCGCAAAGCCCGAATACTTGATGTTGATCTGGTGCACCTTGCCCAGCTTTCCGCTCTCGATGATCCTCTTGACGTTGAGGAAGGCGGGGGTAATGATGGTCTGCTGGAACGCCGCCACCAAAACGCCGTGTTTTTTGGCGGTGCGGATCAGATCCATGCACTCATAGTAGGAGCGTCCGAACGGCTTTTCCGAAAGAACGTTAAAGCCGTGCTCCAGAAGATCCTTGGTAATGGGGTAGTGCATTTGCGAGAAGGTAGCATTGACCACAAGGTCGATGTCCTTGCGTCCAAAAATTTCGGTGTGATCCGTATAGGTGTCACAGCCGAACTCGCGCGCAGCCTTTTCTCGGCGATAATCATCCGGCTCCACAACGGCTACCACCTCGCAAAATGTGTTAGCCTCGCTAAGGAAAAACGCACCGTGGATGTTGCGTCCGCTTCTGCCTTGACCGAGAATGGCGATTCGCAGTTTCTTCATAATAATAAAATCCTCCCGTTTGGATTTGCTTTTTTCTTAGTATATCACAATAAAAATATAAATGGAATTGCACATTTTATTATTTTTATTGCAATTTTTACTTTTTTATGTTATACTGGATGTGAGGTGATGTTATGTTTCGGAAAGAGATCGGAAAATCCGTTGTGGAGGTCTCGCACAAGCGGATCGATAAGCCGCGGAAAAGCGTATATTTCAACCATATCCACAATCATTGCGAGCTTCTTCTTTTTTTGAGCGGGGAAGCGGATTATAACATTGACGGACAGGTCTATAAGCCAAAGCCCTACGACCTGCTTTTCATTCCTGCGGCAACCTATCATTACCTGATTCCGACCGACTCCTGCCCGTATGAAAATTATGTCATCGGCATCGATCCCTCGGAGATCTCCGTGCAGTATGAGACGCTTTTTTCGCCGCCGCTTATGATAAACATCAAGGAGGATGCCGAGTTCAAGGGCTTTTTCACGCGTCTGGATGTGTATGCGGAGCGCTATTCGAAGGAGGATTTTGACATCTGCGCCAAGGCTCTGGTTCTGGAGCTTGTCACCTACTGTGCCTATCGAAAGCATGAGATGCGTTCGGTGCATAGCGGAAGCCTTGCGCACGTGGAGGAAATGATCGCCTATATTTCGGCGCATCTGGAGGAAAAGCTGGACGCCGACCGCATTGCCCGACATTTTTTGCTCTCGCGCTCCTACGTGCAAAATTTATTTTCGCAAAATATGCACATCGGACTCAAAAAATACATCACGCAAAAGAAGATATACGCCGCCCACGCCGATCTTCTTCGCGGCTTAAGCCCCAACGTCGTTTGTGAAAAATACCGGTTTGGTGACTACTCGCAGTTTTATCGCACCTACAAAAAAACCTTCGGCATTTCGCCCAGGGAGATCAAATGAAAAATCCGAACCTTTTGGGTTCGGATTTTTACTGCTTGGTGCGGGTGACAGGGGTCGAACCTGCACGAATGAACATAAGATCCTAAATCTTACGCGTCTGCCAATTCCGCCACACCCGCATAATTTCCGCTTCTCGGCACATACCCGAGAAGCGGATTTTTTATAGGAAACTATGAATTCAGTTGAAGAAGCCCTCACGGTAGAGAAGCTCGGCGATCAGCACCGCGCCGCCTGCCGCGCCGCGAAGCGTGTTGTGCGAAAGGCCGACAAACTTGTAATCGAAGACGGTATCCTCACGAAGTCTGCCGAGCGTAACGCCCATACCGCCATAGATGTCACGGTCGAGAGCCGCCTGAGGACGGTTGTCCTCCTCAAAATAGGTAAGGAACTTTTCGGGAGCGCTGGGAAGCTCAAGCTCCTGAGCCTTGCCCGAGAAGCTTGCCCACGCCTCAAGGATCTCCTCCTTGGTGGGCTTGTTTTCAAACTTTACAAACACAGCCGCCGTATGACCGTCGCTGACGGGAACGCGAATGCACTGGGTGGAGATCAGCGGAGCGGCCGCCTTTACGATCTGTCCGTTCTCAATGTGACCCCAGATCTTAAGAGGCTCCTGCTCGCTCTTTTCCTCCTCACCACCAATGTAGGGAATGACGTTGTCGATCATTTCGGGCCATTCCTTGAAGGTCTTGCCTGCGCCGGAGATAGCCTGGTAGGTGGTGGCAAGCACGGTGGTGGGCTTATATTTCAGAAGGGGCGTAAGTGCGGGAACGTAGGACTGGATCGAGCAGTTGGGCTTGACGGCGATAAAGCCGCGCTTGGTGCCAAGACGCTTTTTCTGCTCAGCAATGATCTCAAGGTGAGAATCGTTGATCTCCGGAATGACCATGGGAACGTCGGGCGTCCAGCGGTGCGCCGAGTTGTTGGAAACCACAGGGATCTCGGCCTTGGCATAGGCCTCCTCAAGCGCGCGGATCTCGTCCTTTTTCATATCGACAGCGCAGAAAACAAAGCTTACCTTACCGGCAATGGCGTCGATATTCGAAGCGTCAAGCACGATCATATCGGCGAACTTCTCGGGCATTGCCACCTTCATCTTCCATCTCTCGCCAACGGCCTCGCGGTAAGTCTTACCGGCCGAGCGTGCCGAAGCGGCAAGCAGTACAACTTCAAAATAGGGGTGGTTCTCAAGAAGTGTCAGAAAGCGCTGACCGACCATACCCGTCGCGCCTACAACACCAACCTTCATCTTTTCCATAACATATATCCTTTCACATAAAATAATAACAATCTATTATACCGCGTATGCGGTGTAAAATCAAGGGGGATTTGAAAAAAACTTTATTCACTCATCTTAACCGTGAAATTCGGCTCACAAAGCTCGGGCTTTATGGCTTCCTCAAGGTTTATGACCTCGGCCCTGTGCGATCGGATGGCCTCGATCAGATCCTCTATCTTTTGGCAACGGAAGGGAACGGCAACGCCGCTGAAGTAATCGCCATCCGCCGTATGGCGGTCGCTTCCGCCGGTCATCGGCAGACCCGTCGATTTGGCGTATTCATAGCCGCGGCGATTGCAGTCGGGCGTATTGCAGCAGTTGTATGCCTCAATGGCGTCCACGTCATTCGGGCGGAGCATCACGGTCTGGGCGCGCATATAGGGGCGCTCGCGATACGGGTGCGCCTGAATGATAAAAGCGCCGGATGCGTGCATAAAGTCGAAGAAATCCTTGCCGCGCATATCGCGGAGCTCGGGGTGCTCTTTCAGAAATTCGGGAGTGATGCCCAGCACGAGATACTCGTCCCAAAGCTCAAATTTTTCCTCTATGCCAAAGAATACGTCAAAATTGCATCCCTCGGCGGCCTTCCTTGCCGATTCGTATCCACGGTAATATTCGGTGATAAAATCCTCCCAAGGGAGATCTCGGTCAATGGCGGTGTTTCCGTGATAAAAATGATCGGTCACCACCATACCTTGGTAGCCGTTCTTTATATAAAAATCCACCATCTCCGCGCCACTTGAGCGTGCGCAGGCGCTCGCTTCCTTTGTGTGCAGGTGAAGCTCGTATTTATACATCGTGTTTCCTTTCAATCGCGTAAAGATTGAGATCCCACGCGGGTATATAGGGCAATTTTCTCAGATACAACTCATAAGACGGCAAGAGCTGCTTTACAAGTCTTGGAAGCAAGAAAAGATCCTCGCTTCGGTGGTAAAGGGAAACCAAAAGCATTGGCCTGTGGGCTTCTATGGTTTGTTTGCTTCCGAGAAGTGCTTCCTTTTCCGAGCCCTCCACATCGTATTTGATAAAGTCTGTGTGCCGTCCCTCCAGAACGTTATCTACCGTGTCTACGGACACCTCGGTGATTTTTTTTGCATTTCCATCCTGCCGTATGCCTGCATTTCGGTTGCCGCTGGCATCGAAAAACAGGGTGTCCCTCTCCGACCACGCGCCGAGATTGTGCGCCTCGACCGTTACGCGATCCCGTACGGTCTCGGCATACTCCGAAAGCTTGCGGAAATTGCGTCGATCGGGCTCCAAGGCAGTGACGTGGGAAAGTCTCGGAGCCAAAGGGAGCAGTTTTCGTACGGTGTCGCCGTTGTAGGCGCCGAGATCGGTGTAATGCGTGAGCTTCTCCATACCAAGCAAGGAGCGGAAGGTGTCCTTCTCATCACTCTCGCAGGCATCGAGAAACGCAATACTTCCGGTCAGCTTATACCGAATGATTTTTTCAAACGTATCCACCGACCTTTCGTCGGCAAAAAGTGCTTCGACCTCCAGGAGATCCGCGCGGTGTTCTTCAAAAAAGGCGCGGTCAAACAGCGTATTTCCAAACACGGGTACGTCGGGGGCATAAAGCTCCTGCTCGGCGGCCACACGGTGGATCAGCTCAAGCACGTCGGGGAGTGAGGAGGCAAACGAAAGCAGAACGATGAAGTGCTTATATTTTTGCTTGGCCTCGGAATACGAAAGTACGGTTTTTCCGTGAAAGCTGTGTCCTCGGACAAATCCGTCGCTGGCAAAGGTGTCAGCCACGCATATGCCTCGCGTCTCGCAGACGGCAAGGATTTTATCCGCTCCGTTCCCCATTCCGTAAAGCAGGATCGGCTTATCGGTTTGCGCGAGATATTCCCAAAGATCCTCGCGGATATCGATATCCCGAATGCTCATAAGCCAAGAAATCTTGCCGCGTTGTCCCACAGGATGGCGCGGCGCTCAGTCTCGTCGAGGTCAAGCAACAGGAATCGCTCAAGCTCGGAATTGACGTATGCCACAGGATAGTCGGTGCCAAACATTACGCGGTCGGTGCCCAGCTCATGCACAAGAGAGGTCGCCCGCTCAGGGCTTATGGCCCAAAGTGCGCTTGAGGCGTCAAACCAGACGTGCTCAAGCTCGGCAAGCCGATGGCTCTTTTCCCAGGTGCGGTAGCCCCCAAGATGTGCGGCAAGTACTTCCAGCCGCGGAAAGCGTTTTTTGACGCGGAGCAAGCGCTCAATGGCAGAGAACTGATATTCCTCACGGTCATCCCCCAAGTGGAAGGCGATGGGCATACGGCCCTCAATGGCTTCATACAGAGGATAAAGTCTCTCGTCGTCGATGTTCACACGCTGAATATCGGGATGGATCTTGAAGCCGCGAAGCCCCATTTTTTCGATTTGCTCCGCAAGTGCGGGCATATCGGGGGTGTCCTGATGGACACACGCAAAGGCAAGCATCCGGAAGGTGTCGGTGGTATAGGCTCCGCAGGCATTGGCCAGATACTCATTGACGTGCCCCACCTGCTTTTCGTTGGTGGCAACGCCGAGAAGCAGACAGCCCGCCACCTCAGCGAGGCTCGAGGATTCGGTAATGTCCGAAAGCGTCCCTTTTCCCTCGCAAACAAAATCGTAGAAATGATTTAAGTTTGTGACCGCTTTTTCGGCAATGGTCTCGGGGTATATATGTGTGTGAATATCGAATATTTTATACATTTTTGCTTCCTTTTCTGTTGACAATGTGCGCAGGGCGGAGTATAATAAAGACCGTAGGGTGACAGTAGATATACGAACCCGCTGTCGCTTGCTCTTTTTGGCGCTTTTTGCGCCTGCCTCACTTGCAAGGTCTTACCTTGCTTCGTAAGGCAAACACAAAAATCACATAAAAATAGCGGCGTGACAGTTCGAAGAATTTATAAAAGAGCAGATTTTGCGCTGGGCAAGGAAAAAGGCCGATGGAATATAGGCAATATTCCGAGGCTTTTTGACGAAGTCCAGCACAAAATATGCCTTTTATAAACGGGTTCGGATACCTACTGTCACCCTAGGAGGAAAATCAATATGGATTGCTTATTTTGTAAGATCATAGCGGGCGAGATCCCGTCCAAAAAGGTGTATGAAAACGAATATGTGTATGCGTTTCACGATATCAATCCGCAAGCACCGACACACATTCTGGTCATTCCCAAGAAGCATCTGGCGTCGACCGACGAGGTGAGCGGTGAGAACAGCATTTACGTAGCCAAGGTGTTTGAGGCCATTCCGCAGATCGCGGCCGAGGCCGGTCTCACAGGCGGTTACCGTGTGATCACAAACTGCGGCGCGGATGCCTGCCAATCGGTAGGGCACCTGCATTTCCACGTTCTGGGCGGAAAGCAGCTTCCCGAAAATATGGGTTAACGTTTTCGGCGTTTGTCCTTTGGGACAAACGCCGTTTTTCTTTTTATTTTACAAACTCGCTGTAGATGGCGTTCAAGGCCTTCTCAAAGTCGTGCTCCTCCACGCCGATGATGATGTTCATTTCGCTGGAGCCCTGGTCGATCATCTTGATGTTGACGTCGGCACCGGCAATGGCGTCAAATACGCGCGTTGCCGTACCCTTGGCGCGAACCATGCCGCGTCCAACCACGGCAATCAGAGCCAAACCGTCCTCGACCGCAATGCTGTCAGGACGAACGGCTTTCTGCAAACGGGTGAGCACACGCTCACGCTTTTCCTCAATGGATTTGGTTTCAAGCACGATGCTCATTGTGTCAATGCCCGAGGGAAGATGCTCAAAAGAGATGTCATCATCCTCAAACACCTCAAGAACCTTTCTTCCAAAGCCGACCTCGGCATTCATCATATCCTTTTCGATGGTAACGACCGAGTAGCCCTTACGTCCTGCCACGCCCGTAATGATATGCTTGGTATCGTATTCGCTTGTGCCGGGAACGATCATAGTGCCACGATCCTCGGGGCAGTTGGTGTTACGGATGTTGATCGGAATACCTGCATAGCGAACGGGGAAGATGGATTCGTCGTGAAGCACGGTAGCACCCATATAGGAGAGCTCGCGAAGCTCGCGATAAGTGATGGTATCAATGGTGCAAGGGTCCTTGACAATGCGAGGGTCTGCCATCTTGAAGCCCGAAACGTCAGTCCAGTTCTCGTAAAGATCGGCCTCGGCAGCGCGCGCTACAATGGCGCCCGTGATGTCCGAGCCGCCGCGAGAGAAGGTCTTGATGGTGCCGTTGGGCATACAACCGTAGAAGCCGGGGATGACCGCGTACTTGTGCTTTTTCAGCTCGCGGCGCATTTCCTCGTTGGTTTTGTCCTCGTCAAAGCTTCCGTCATTGCGGAAGAAGATGACGTTCTCGGCATCCACAAAGTCAAAGCCAAGGTACTTGGCAAGGATCATACCGTTGAGATACTCACCGCGGCTGGCGGCGTAGTCACGTCCCGAGTGGTGCATAATTGCATTCTTGACGTATTCAAGCTCACCGGAAATATCAAAATTCATCCCAAGCTCGGCAATGATGCTGGTGTAGCGCTCAACGATCTTGGGAAAATACGCGTTCACATCACCGCCGTTACGCGTCAGCTCAAAGCACTCATAAAGCATATCCGTAACCTTGATGTCATTCGAGAAGCGCTTTCCGGGGGCAGAGGGGACGACAAATCTTCTGGCGGGGTCTGCCTTGATGATGTCGGCAACCTGCTTGAAATGCTCGGCATCGGCCAAAGAGGAGCCGCCGAATTTTACGACCTTGATTTCCATTTTGGTATATCCTTTCCTGAAAAAGAAAATAAAATTCTATTATAATATATTATTATATTTGTTTTTTGCTACTCTGTCAAGAAGGATACCCAACAAAAAAAACTTCCTTCCATCTTTATTTATATGCAGAATGAACGAAAAAGAACGCCGTTCCCAAAAGGAACAGCGTTTTCGGTTACCAATTATCGCTTTCATCATTGGGGATGACCTCATTCATCGCGGCAATGGCACACTCGATCATATCGTCGTCGGGCTCAAGTACCGTAATACGCTGAAGCCAAAGGCCGGGTGCGGAAATGATCCTTGTGAAAAGGTTGTCGTACTTACCCGCCAGCTTAATGAGCTCATA
>CAJGDZ010000049.1 GCA_904502055.1 uncultured Clostridia bacterium
GCCTCCCTCCGAGAGGGAGGGGGACCGCCTGTGGCGGTGGAAGGAGCCTGCGCGACTTCATTGTGCTTGCAGACTCTACTGCCGCGCGGGCTCCCTCAGTCGCCTACTCGGCGCCAGCTCCCTCCCGGAGGGAGCCTTTCAACCGATAACGTTCGTGCAAGCATAGCCATTCAAACACACCGATAAATCAAAATTTGAAAAAGAAAACGGAGTCAGAAGACTCCGTTTTCAGCTTTTCTTTTTGAAATACCCCTGAGCGTGTGAGCAGACGGGGCAGATCTTGGGCGGCTCCTTGCCAATGGCAATGTGACCGCAGTTGAGGCAGATCCACGCCGTCGAATCACTGTCCGAGGTAAAGCACTTGCCGCCCTTCACGTCGTTCAGATACTCCAGATAGCGCTTCTCGTGATGCTTTTCGATGGCCGCCACGCGCGCAAACATATCCGCGATGGCGTCAAGTCCCTCCTCGCGCGCCGTTTTTTCAAAATCGGCGTACATGGTCTCCCACTCAAAGTGCTCGCCGCCGGCCGCCGCATCCAGATTTTTCTCGGTCGAGGACCAGCCACCGAGATAGCGGAACCAGATCTCGGCATGCTCGCGCTCGTTTTCCGCGGTCGTTCGGAAAATGTCGGCGATCTCCACAAAGCCGTCATTTTTTGCCTTTTTGGCAAACCAGTGATACCTCAGACACGCCTGCGACTCGCCGGAAAGCGCGGTGTGCAGATTTTGCTCGGTCTTGGTACCCTTCAGCATTTCGGGCGTAACGCCCTTTTTGACGTAATTTTCCATCCTTTATTACCTCCGTTTCTATCGGAAGTATGGACGGAAAATTTTTCATTTATTCGCCTTTTTAAAAGTTTCTGCCAGGATCGCGCAGGTGCCGATGTCGCGGTAGATCTCCTTAATCCGCATCTGCCCGTAAGCAATGCCCTCAAATCGCATACCCACCTTTTCCATCACGCGCCGCGATGCCTCGTTGTCGGCAACATACTTTGCCTCAATGCGGTGCAAGCCAACCGTCTCAAAGCCAAACGCCAGCACCGCGCGAAGCGCCTCGGGGGCAATGCCCCGCCCGCGGTATTCGGGATTGATCACGTATCCCACCTCGGCCGCGTCGTGCGGAAAATGAAAGCGCGTAAAGCCGCAGGTGCCGATCATTTTGTTCTCCGCCTTGAGAATGACCGCCCAATCGTAAAAGTCCCCCAGCCGATAATGGTGTGACAAATGCGCCAGATATTCCTTGGTATAGTCCACGCTCGTGTGCGGACTCCAGGTCAGATATTGGGTGACGTCGGGACGGCGGGCATATTCGTACATATCGTAGCAGTCGCCTACCAGCATACGGCGAAGCAAAAGCCGCTCGGTCTCAAGCGTCGGCATATGCGAAAAAATCGAGTAAATATCCTCACATTTCATACGTAAACTCCATTCTCAAAATAACCGAAAGCACAAGAGAAAGCCCGAAAAAGACGAGGACAGTCGGGAGTCTCCTTGCTATAATATGTCAAACGGGACACAAAAAGCACTCAGCCTCTTTTTCGGCTTCCGTGCCGGAATTCGCTCGGCGTCATGCCCGAATAGGTCTTGAAATTGCCGTACAGCGAGACGGCGTCGCGGTACCCCACCGATTCGGCGATCTGCTCAATGCTGTAGTCGGTAAACAAAAGCTGAGACTCCACCTTTTTCATGCGTTGCTCGGTGAGAAGTGCACGGAAGGTGCTCCCCGTTTCCTTTCGCACAAGTGCCGAAAAATATTTGGGGTGATACCCGAACACCGCCGCCGCCGACTCGACCGTCGCACTCTGCAAATTTTCAACCAAATAGGTCTCCAGCCTCTCGGAAAATCCGCCCTCGGCTTGCTTTGGATACTTGCGAAGAAGCTCGGCAAACAAAAGAAGCAAAACGCTCTCCAGCACCGCCGCCGAGTAGCCGTCGCTCCGAAGGATCTCCCCGACCAAAAGCTCCACAATGATCTCCGCCGAGTCCGAAAGCTCCTTGAATTCGCGGTACGCCTCGCTGCCGCCCACGCTGAGAAAGCGGTTAAAAAAGCCGTCCAGCTTGTTGTCACGAATGACGGCGGCATAGACCGCCCGTCCGAAAAAGCGGCGCGAGAGCAGAATGTTGAGCACCACGTCACGCCCTCCGTCAAAATCGGTCAGATAGTGCGTGGCACTGGGATTGTGTATGCAAGCGTCGCCCTTGGCGAGCGTGATACGGCTTCCGCCCACGCAGTCGGTCACACTGCCGCGGCAAACGTAAATGATCTCCACAAAATCGTGGCAATGCGGCACGCCGTTGAATTCCTCAGTGTGAAGGCTGACAAAAACCTCCCCCTTGCCCGCCAGCAGACGGTCAGGAAGCGAAAGCGACGGGTGCGCGGCAAAAAAAGAGGCCAGATCGCCAAAGCTCTCGCCGCCCGACACCTCGCGCGCCCATTCCAGCGTCTGCCCCGCGATCTCCTCGCCGCGTGCAAGAAGCGCCTTCAAAAGCTCCTTTTTCACATGAGCACCCCCTTTTTCTTCATTGTATCACCTTCCCCTCGCCTTGTCAAGAAATCTTACCAAATTTAAGTAAATTTCTTGATAATAACCATTGAAAAGCTATAAGAAAACCTTATATAATAAGGTTAGAAATCTATGTGTCCGAAAAGGACGTAATAAAGGAGGATTTTATCATGAGTGAACTTTATTCTTTGGCTAAGAAAACCTATGCAGACCTCGGTGTCGATACCGAAAAGGCGCTTGCCGCTATGCGCGACATCGTTGTTTCCGTTCATTGCTGGCAGGGTGACGACGTGGGCGGCTTTGACAGCCCCGCGGCCCTCTCGGGCGGCATCCAGACCACGGGTAACTACCCCGGCAAGGCAAGAACGCCCGATGAGCTTATGGCCGATCTTGACAAGGCCTTTTCTCTCATTCCCGGCAAGAAAAAGCTGAACATTCACGCTTGCTACGCCATCTTTGAGGAGGGCGAGTACGCCGACCGCGACGCCATCGCGCCGAAGCACTTTGCCAAGTGGCTGGCCTTCGCCAAGGAGCGCGGTATGGGCATCGACTTCAACCCCACCTTTTTCGCACACCCGATGGTAAAGGATAACCTTACCCTCTCCTCACCCGACGAGACGGTCCGTAAGTTCTGGGTGGAGCACGGCAAGCGTTGCCTTGAGATCGCCGACTACTTTGCCAAACAGACCGGTGAGCCCTGCGTGATCAACTACTGGATCCCCGACGGCTACAAGGACATTCCCGCCGACCGCATCGGTCCTCGCGCCCGCTTCAAGCAGTCGATGGACGAGATCCTCTCCATCCCCTACGACAAGAACAACGTCTACGTTACGCTGGAATCCAAGGTGTTCGGCATCGGCCTTGAGTCCTACACCGTCGGCTCGGCCGAGTTCTGCCTGTCCTACGCCGCCCAGAAGGGTATCACGCCGCTGATGGACAACGGACACTATCACCCCACCGAGGTGGTTTCGGATAAGATCTCCTCGCTGCTTCTCTTCCACGACAAGATCGCGCTTCACGTTACGCGCCCCGTGCGCTGGGACAGCGACCACGTTGTGCTTTTCGACGACGAGACCCGCGAGATCGCCAAGGAGATCGTCCGCAACGACGCGCTTGACCGCGTATTCATCGCCACCGACTACTTTGACGCCGGCATCAACCGCATCTCCGCGTGGGTAACCGGTGTACGCAACGTGCGCAAGGCACTTCTTTACGCCCTTCTTGAGCCGAGTGCCAAGATGAAGGAGCTTCAGGAATCCGGGAATATGACCGCGCTTATGGTGATGAGCGAGGATCTCAAGACCGCACCCTTCGGTGCCGTTTGGGAGGAATATCTGGAGCGCGAGGGCGTAAAGTCCAACTATTTGAGTGAGATCTGCAGCTATGAGAAAGAGGTTCTCTCCCTGCGCTGAACGGAGGTTGCTATGCTGAAAACCCTGATCCAAGAAACCAAGCAAAACGCACTGTCCTACGGCAGCCTTCCCTTCTGGTCCTGGAACGACAAATTCGAGGACGAGGAGCTTCGCCGTCAGATCCGCAATATGCACGATCTGGGAATGAACGGCTTTTTCATGCACGCCCGTAACGGTCTTGTGACCGAATATCTGTCGGACGAATGGTACCACGCCATCAACGTCTGCATCGACGAGGCAAAAAAGCTGGGCATGGAGGCGTGGTCATACGATGAGTATGGCTTTCCGTCCGGCTTCGCCGGCGGAAAGCTTCTTACAGACCCTCAAAACTTCGCGTGCTTCATCAAGCACGCGGTGTCGGAGTCCTATCCCGAGAACGAAGCTCTTGCCGTTTACGTGATCGAAAACGACCGCGCACGCCGCGTCTTTGCCTCGGTCGAGGGCGCAACCGAATATCATGTGATCACCGTCGGCTACGACAGCTCATACGTGGACACGCTGGATAAGCGCGTGATCGCCCGCTTTATCGAGGTCACCCACGAGGATTACAAAAAGCGGATCGCCAAGGAGGACTTTGGTACCGCGATGCCCGGCTTCTTCATCGACGAGCCGCAGTTCTACCGTTGCGCCACGCCCTGGTCAAGCATTCTTGCCGAGAGCTTCCGTGAGCGCTTCGGCTATGACATCATGGACAACCTTGTTGCCCTCTTTGTCCACTGTGAGGGATTCCGCGAGATCCGCTTCGACTATCACAAGCTGATCACCGACCTCTTCATAAACGCCTTCGGCAAGCAGGTCTACGATTGGTGCGAGGCCAACGGCTGTCAGCTCACGGGACACACCGTGGAGGAAAACTTCCTTCACACCCAGATCAGCCGATGCGGCTCGGCAATGCGCTTCTATCAATATGAGCACATCCCCGGCATCGACTATCTCGGACGCAGACTCAGCTTTAAGTCCGATAGCCTGCCCCGTCAGCTCGGCTCGGTAGCCGCACAGCTTGGCAAAAAGAAGGTGCTTACGGAGACCTTCGGCTGCTGCGGCTGGGACACGCCTCCCCGTGAGCTGAAAAACATTCTCGACTATCAGTTTGCCGGCGGCATCAATCTGGTCTGCCAGCACCTGTATACCTATTCCGCACGCGGCGAGCGCAAGCACGATTATCCGCTTCACTTCTCGGAGTATCTGCCCTGGCAGAAGCACCTGCGTGAATTCAACGAGCACTACAACAATCTCGGCTATCTGCTCTCGCGTGGCGAGGAACACGTGCACACGCTGGTGATCCATCCCATTCACAACGCCTATATGTATTTCGATCACGAGGATCAGGCGGCATCGGTAGCCGAGCAGGACAAGGCCTTCCGCGCGCTTTCGGACTTGCTTTCGCGCCATCAGGTCGCCTACCACTACGGCGACGAGGACATCATGGCCGAGCTGGCACACGTGGAGGGCAACACGCTCGTGGTCGGAAACGGCCGCTACGATAAGGTTTTGATCCCGAACGTAGAGTCATTGGACAGCTCCACCGTCGCACTTCTTAAGGAATTTGCGGCAAACGGCGGCACCGTGATCCTCGAGGGGAATCCCCCCACGCTTGCGGACGCACGCCCCGCCGACTATTCGTGGCTTGAGGCCACAATGACGCTTGACGGGCTTCTGGAATCCCAGGAACTCACGGTCCGCACGGCCACAGGCGAAAATCTTGACAATTGCCGCGTAATGGCACGCATTAAGGACGGCAAGCGATTCTTCTTTGTCACCAATATGGGCGGCGGACGTTATGAGGATCTTCGCATCCGCGTCAAGCATTGCGAAAACCTGGTAAAACTGGACATTTCCACGCTGGCGGTCTTGCCTGTTTACGGCGAAAAGCAACCGGGCGGCGACTTCCTTATGGCTCTCAACCTTGTCGGCTCGGAATCCTTTATCCTGGTCGAAAGCGACGAGGCCGCACCGCTCCCCCTCGCCAATTTCTGCGCCGCGGACGCTCCCTGCTTCCTGCCGCCGAAAACCCTGACACTGCTTGATCAGCCCGAAAACACCGTAACGCTTGATACCGTAAGCTATTCCTTTGACGGCAAGAGCTTCTCAAAGGAAATGCCGCTGATGGCCTTGCGTGACGAGCTTTTGCACAAGCGCTATCGCGGCGATCTGTACGTCAAGCAACGCTTTGTGATCCGCGAGCTTCCCGCCTCGCTATCGATAGCCTGCGAGAAAATGCCCTATCTCTCCTTTGCCGTAAACGGCAAGGAGCTTACGCTTTCGGATGCGCTCTGGCGCGAGCCCAGCTTCCGCACCGCCGATATTCTCCCCTTTGTGAGGGTGGGCGAAAATGAGATCGTGTATAAGATCGACTACTTCCAACGCGATTTTGTGTATTACGTTCTCTACGAATGCGGCGAGGCAAACAGCCTTGCCACCAGCCTGACCTTTGACACCGAGCTGGCCGAGACCTATCTCTTCGGTGATTTTGCGGTCACCACAGAAGGCGAGTTCCAGTTCAGCCGTGGCGCATACTGCTATTTCGGTGATTTTGCCGTTCAGAAGAGCAAGAATACGGTGGAGATCCAAAACGTCATTATGGACGGACTTCCCTTCTTTGCCGGCTCGCTTCGCCTTGGCTTTGACCGCGTATGGAAGCCGGGCGATCCCACCGTTCTTAAGCTCGACGGCCAATACGCCGTTTGCGAGGTTCTCTGCAACGGAAAGCGCGCGGACACCGTGATGTTCGGCAAGCGCTCCGACCTTGCACCTTATCTTGCCGAGGGCAACAACCGCATCGAGCTTGTCCTTTACAACTCCAACCGCAACCTTCTCGGTCCTCTTCATCACCCCGAGCTTGAGCCCTATAACGTTTATCCCGGCTCCTTCACCTGTGAAAACCGCTGGGAAAACGGGAAGTCCGCCGGTTATCTTGACGACCGATACTGCTTTGTCCGCTTCGGACTTGATTGTGAGTGAAACTATGCTGAAAAAACTGATCAACCAAACCAAACAAAATGCCATCTCGTACGGAAGCCTCCCCTTCTGGTCGTGGAACGACCGTCTGGAGGAGGGGGAGCTTCGCCGTCAGATCCGCAATATGCACGACCTTAAAATGAACGGCTTTTTTATGCACGCACGCGTCGGTCTTGTCACCGAATATATGTCGGACGAGTGGTATCACGCCATCGACGTCTGCATCGACGAGGCCAAAAAGCTGGGTATGCAGGCGTGGTCGTATGATGAGCACGGCTTTCCGTCGGGCTTTGCGGGCGGCCGAATGCTTAAGGATCGGAAAAACTTTGCCATCTACCTTACCCACACGGTAAGTGAGAGCTTTCCCGAGGACGGCTCTCCCCTTGGCGTTTACGTCATTGAGGAAAACCGCGCAAGGCGCGTCGAAGGCCCCGTCGAGGGTATCACCGCCTACCATATCATTACAGCCGTCGAAAAGAATACCTACATCGACGTGCTTGACCCCACCGTTGTGGCTGACTTCATCCAATGCACCCACGAGGACTACAAGGCACGCATCGCCAAGGAGGACTTCGGCACGGCTATGCCCGGCTTCTTTACCGACGAGCCGCAGTATTACCGCTACGGCACGCCTTGGTCACTCATTCTGGCCGATCGCTTCAAGGAACGCTACGGCTATGACATTCTCGACCACCTTGTGGCACTGTTCGAGACCTGTGAGGGCTACCGCACGGTACGCTTTGACTACCACAAGCTGATCACCGATCTGTATATCCACTCCTACATAAAGCAGGTCTACGAGTGGTGCGAGCAAAACGGCTGTCAGCTTACCGGACACACCATCGAGGAGCGCGCGCTTTTCGCGCAGATCATGTGCTGCGGCTCACCGATGCGCTTCTATCAGTACGAGCACATCCCCGGCATTGACTGGCTGTCCCGCCCGGTCAAGCAAAAATCGGATATGATCGCACGCCAGATCGGCTCGGTCTGCGCTCAACTCGGCAAAAAGAAAGCACTGTCCGAGACCTTTGCCCTTTGCGGCTGGGACGCTACGCCCCGTGAGCTTAAAAACATCCTGGACTTCCAATTTTCGGGCGGTATTAACCTTGTTTGCCAGCACCTTTACCCCTATTCCGAGCGCGGGGAGCGTAAGCACGATTACCCCTTGCATTTTTCCGAGATCCTGCCGTGGCAGAGATATCTTGCTGACTTCAATGCGCACTACAACAACCTCGGATATCTGCTCTCCCGTGGTGAGGAGCGCGCAAGCACGCTTATCATCCACCCCGTACATAACGCCTTTATGTACTTCAACCATGAGCTGCAAAAGCAGCAAAAATCGGTCGAGCAGCAGGACAACGATATCCGCGCGCTGTCGGATCGCATCTCCGAGCACCAGGTTGCTTACCATTACGGTGAGGAGGATATGATGGCCGAGCTTGCGCACGTCGAGGGAAACACCATCGTGATCGGAAATTGCCGCTACGACAAGGTCATTCTGCCAAAGGTCGAGACCGTCGACTCAAGCACCGCGTCGCTTCTTCTCGAGTATCTCGCGGGGGGCGGTAGGCTCATCCTCGAGGGCGAAAAGCCCACGATGGCCGACGCGCGCCCGTACGATTTTTCCCAGCTTGAGGGCAATATGACATTTAAGGAGCTGTTTGACGCGCAGGAGATCATCGTCCGCAACGTCAAGGGTGAGCTCGTCAACGATTGCCGCGTAATGGTGCGTGAGCTTGACGGCAAGCGCTTTTTCTTCCTTGCCAACATCGGTCCGACGCGATATGCGGATCTTCGTATTACCGTTAAAAACTGCGACAATCTCGTAAGGCTCGACATTTCCACGCTCACAACCTCACCGGTCTACGGCGAGAAGCAGGCGGACGGCAGCTTGCTTGTGGCTTGCCACTTGGACGATTCGGAGTCCTTTATTCTGGTGGAGAGCGACGAACACGCACCCCTCCCGATCAAAGAGCTTCCCCCGATCGAACCGAGCGTTTTTCTCCCACCCAAACAAATGCAGCTGCTTGAGCGTCCCGAAAACACAATGACGCTCGATTGCGTCAGCTATTCCTTTGACGGCGTGAACTTTGGCGAGGAAATCCCCTTGATGGCTCTCCGCGACGAGCTTCTCAAAACACGCTACCGCGGCAAGCTCTACGTCAAGCAGTGCTTCACGGTCGAAAAGATGCCTCGCTCACTCCGTTTTGCCTGTGAGATCGCTCCCTATCGCTCGCTCGCCGTGAACGGACACCCCTTCACGCTTTGCAATGATTTCTGGCGCGAGCCCTGCTTCCGCACGGCAAACATTCTGCCGTTTGTAAGACTCGGCAAAAACGAGATCGTATACGAGCTCGATTACTACCAGCGCGATTACGTTTACTACGTTCTTTACGAATGCACACACGCCGAGACGCTTCTCACCAGCCTCACCTACGACACCGAGATGGCCGAGACCTACCTCTTCGGCGATTTCGCCGTAAAGACCGATACCGACCTCTTCGCGCCGGCCGACAACAACGGCTTTGCTTACAAGGGCGGCTTCACGCTGACCGAGGGCCGAGACACGATCGACGTGACCAACGTCATCAAGGACGGTCTCCCCTTCTTTGCCGGTATGCTTCGCCTTTCCTTCAAGCACGAGTGGCATAAGGGCGATCCTACGGCACTGAAGCTTGACGGTCGCTACGCAATCTGCGAGGTCTACGTGGGCGGAACACACGCGAAAACACTGATGTTCGACAAGGTCTGCGACCTTTCCGAATTCTTGCGTGAGGGTGAAAACGATATCGTGCTTCACCTGCAAAGCTCTGCACGAAATCTCTTGGGTCCTTTCCATTGGCACTTGGGTGAGTCGCTCAGCGTAGGCCCCGTTCTCTTTACGCGCGAAAAGCTCTGGAAGGACGGTAAGGCTCCGGGATATCTGAACGATACCTACTGCTTTGTGCGCCTTGGTCTTGATACCGAGTAAAAAATCCCAATAAAAATCCGAAATCCCCTTGACAAAGGGGATTTCTTTTATTATAATAAGGAAAAGGATAGAGGCGCGCATGACAAGAGTACGGGCGGTGTCAAGCCTTCGCAGGGCATTGCCGCACCGAAAGGGGATTGCGCCGAAGTGTACCGCAGCGAACGGTATGCTGGTAGAACGGTTAAGAGCCGTGCTACTGTCGCATTTTGCGGAGGGCTATCGGTAAATGGAAACGCTGTTTGGGCGTATTTCTTTGTGTTTTCCGAGCCGAGCCGCAGATTCGGCTCTTTTTTATGCTTGTAATATTTTTTCCGAAAGGATCCAAGACTATGAAAAACACCATTTTTGAAGGCGCGGCTACCGCGCTCATCACCCCTCTGACCGAAAACGGCATCGACTATGAGGCGTTTGCCAAACTGATTGATTGGCAGATCGAATCGGGCATTGACGCGCTGGTCATCTGCGGCACCACGGGCGAGGGCTCGACCCTTACCGACGAGGAGCACCGTGAGGCACTTGCCTTTGCCGTAAAGCAGACGGCGGGCCGCATTCCCGTGATCGCGGGCACAGGCTCCAACGATACCGCCTACGCCATTGACCTGACAAAGTTCGCCTGCGAGGTCGGCTGTGACGCAATGCTGGTGGTTACCCCCTACTACAACAAGGCAACGCAGAAGGGTCTGATTCAGATGTTCGAGGCCATTGCGGATGCTTCCACAAAGCCCATCATTCTTTATAACGTGCCCTCGCGCACCGGCGTCAGCATCGAGCCCGAGACCTATCTTGCCCTCTCCAAGCACCCGATGATCGCGGCCATCAAGGAAGCCAACGGCAACATCTCCAAGATCATGGAGACCTCGGCACTCGTCGGCGATACGCTGGACATTTATTCGGGCAACGATGACCAGATCGTTCCCGTTCTCTCGGTCGGCGGTAAGGGCGTTATTTCGGTTCTTTCCAACCTTCTCCCCGCCGAGACCTCCGAGATCTGCAAGGCTTA
>CAJGDZ010000050.1 GCA_904502055.1 uncultured Clostridia bacterium
ACCCCTGCTATAGCGGATTTCAGGTACAGGGCACCGCTAATTCCCCGGCTGGTATGGCCTTATTTCACAGCCCGTGCCGCAAAATAAGACTTGATTCCAAGATTCTTATTGCCTTATTATTATACCAAACTTTTTCTCTTTTTGCAAGGGGTTTTTCAACTTTTTTGAACCACGCCTTCTTTTTTTCATAAACTGGTGATAAAGCCGTAAATTTTCCACTGAAAGGAGAAAAAATGAACAAGGACATACCGCAATACGATTCGCTGGGCTACACGGGCACAGGGTATCTTGTCGTCCGCGTTTCCACCGCCACGGGTGCGCTTCCTCTACAGGGAGCAACGGTGCTCATCCGCGGAGGCGAGCCGGATTTTTCCGCTGTCATTGCGCGCCTGACCAGCGGCGAGGACGGTCTCACCCCAAAGATCGCGCTTCTCACGCCGCCGCGCGCGCTTTCCCTGTCGCCCTCCGAGACCAAAAAGCCCTTTGCCTCCTACAACGTGGAGGTCTATCTGGACGGCTATCAAACGCTTTCGGCGCAAAACGTGCCGATCTTTGACGGCATCACCTCCATCCAGCCCGCCGATATGATCCCCGTCCCCAAAAACGGCTACCCGGCGTCCCGTCCGCCCTACGGGCAGCAATACACCGAGAGCGAACCTCCGGATCTTTGAAAGGAGAAACCATGCCGCCTCTGATCCCCTACATTCCCGAAACCATTACCGTCCACCTGGGGCCGCCCTCGTCCAACGCCGAAAACGTAACGCTTCCCTTCGCAGACTACATCGCCAACGTTGCCTCGAGCGAGGTCTACCCCAGCTGGAATGAGAACGCCATTCGCGCCAATATGTACGCGCAGATCTCCTATGCACTCAACCGCGTCTACACCGAATACTACCGCTCACGCGGCTATCCCTTTGACATCACCAATTCCACCGCGGTGGATCAGTCCTTTGTCAAGGGGCGCGACATCTACGAAAACGTGGGAGCGCTTGCCGGCGAGCTGTTCAACGACTATATTCGGCGCCAAGGCAACATCGAGCCGCTTTTTGCCACCTATTGCGACGGCATTCAGGTCACCTGTGGGGGGCTTTCGCAATGGGGGAGCGAGGAGCTGGCGCAAAACGGAAGAACACCGTATGAAATTCTTACCTATTATTACGGAGATGACATTGATCTGGTACGCGATGCGCCGGTACAGGGGCTTACCGCCTCGGTGCCTGAGGTGCCGCTTCGTCTGGGCTCGTCGGGCACCGACGTACGTCTGATCCAGGTGCGTCTCAACCGCATTTCGCAAAATTTCCCCTCCATCCCCAAGATCGCCTCGGTGGACGGCATTTTTTCCTACAACACCGAAGACGCGGTCATCGCCTTTCAGGAGGCCTTCAGCCTGACGCCCGACGGTGTTGTCGGCAAGGCCACCTGGTACAAGATCCAGCAGATCTACGCCAGCGTCAAGCGCCTGGCGGAGCTGGGCTCCGAGGGCATCAAGGAAACCGACATCACTCAGCTTCCCTACGAGCTGCCGAGCTTTGGCGACACCGGCCTTGCCGTTCGCAACGTACAATATTATCTGGATTATCTCTCGCGGTTTTACTCCACCGTGCCACCCCTCGCGGTGGACAGCATCTTCGGCGAAGCCACACGCGAGGCCGTCCGCGCCGCCCAGCAGACCTTCGGACTTCCGGGGACCGGGGAGCTGGATGCGACAACCTTTGAGGCTATCTATGACGCCTACCTCGGCATCATCGATTCACTCACCTTTGAATTTCGCGAGGGTGAGGTGCTGCCCTTTTCGGGTGTGGTACTGACTCTTGGTTCGCAGGCTCCCGAGGTGACCGTTCTTCAGCAGTACCTGAATGCACTTGCCGAGATCTATCCCGAGATCCCACTCGTTGAGCCAACGGGGTATTTCGGCACGCAAACACAGGCGGCCGTGCTTGCCTTTGAACGGCTTTTCGGCTTGCCGCAAAACGGCGTCGTGGAAGCCACCGTATGGAACGCGATTGCCTCGGAATACGCGACGCTTTCCTCGGGAGACGTACTTCGCGAGGGGCAATATCCCGGCTATGAGGTCGGGGCATAGAAAGGAGACCTATGAACCGACAACCAACCACAAGAGCGCAAGCCATTCTGAACCTGCAACGTTATCTGCGCCAGCTTTCCTATTTTGATGAGACCGTCCCACCGCCTCCGCTTTCGGGCACGTGGGATGCGCGTACCGAGGAGTCCCTTACGGCCTTCCAGCGCAAGCACCGCCTTCCCGAAACCGGCCGCGCCGACGACGTGACCTGGAATCTTTTGTACGACGAGTATAAGCGCTCGCTGGCCTTTGCCGCCGCGCCGCGCGCGCTTCCCGTTTTCCCTCTTTTGCCCGACGGCTATGAGATCGCGCTCGGCGAGCAAAGCTTTGCCGTTATGGCCATTCAGTATATGCTGGGCGAGATCCGCCTGCAATATGACAACATCGAAGAGGTGGCACAGACCGGCATCTATGACACCGATACCGACGCCGCCATTCGCGAATTTCAAACGCGAAATCTCCTGCCCGCAACGGGAAAGGTCAACAAAGCCACATGGGATTTTTTGGTAGCGGCATACGAAATCACCTTTAAGGACAATAAACAGTAAAATAACGAGATTTCATTCGAAAAAGCGAGAAAACTACGTGATAAATCCGAAAAATCGCCTCTCGTTTTGATCGTTTGACCTTTTTTGACTTTGACTTTCTTTGACCTTTGTTCTATAATATACCCGAAAGGTCAAAGAAGGTCAAAAAGGAGAAACGATATGTTAACCGATACCATTGCAAAATTGATTGAGGAAATGCTGGACGAGGCGGGCGGCTCTCTGGAGCTCAGGCGCAACGATATGGCGGCGCGCCTTGGATGCGTGCCCAGCCAGATCAGCTATGTCATTACCTCGCGCTTCACACCGGAGCGCGGATATATCATTGAATCCAGACGGGGCGGCGGCGGTTGCATCCGCATCGTCAAAAAGCAAATGCAGAGAGACGAATATCTGATGCATTTCTTCTACGCCATCGGAAGCGCCATCGACGAACGCTCGGCAGAGGCTTATCTTGCCAACCTCTCGGACAATGGGTTGATCACATCCCGCGAAAAAAATATGATCTCCGCCGCCCTTTCGGGCTCGGCACTGTCCGAAATCCCACCCGAATTCCGAAACAATATCCGTGCGCAGATATTCCGACACATTATTCTGTCCATTATGCGCTAAAATAAGAAAGGAAGGTACGAAATATGCTTTGTGAAAGATGTAAGAAAAAAGACGCTACGGTCTTTTATGAGGAAACCATAAACGGGAAAACCCGCTCATACTCGCTTTGCGGCGAATGTGCCAAGGAAATGAAGCAAAACGGAGAGCTTTCGCTCGACGCCGACCTTGGCGGAAGCCTATTCGGTGCGTCTCCCTTCACGGCCTTCTCTGACAACTTCTTTGGCGGTTTCTTTGGACTCCCCGAAGCCGTGCGGACAAGCAAAAAGCTCTGCCCCCTCTGCCACGCAAGCTTTGAGGATTTTAGCAGAAGCGGAAAGGCGGGGTGTCCGTCCTGCTACGAGACCTTTGCCATGGAGCTTGAAGCAACGCTTCGCTCCATCCACGGAAACACGAGGCACGTCGGAAAAGCACCTGCAAAATACGGAAAAAAGCAAGACGGAAAAAGTCAGCTTGAGCAGCTTCGCGATAAGCTCGCGCAGGCGATCAAGCAAGAAGATTTTGAAAACGCCGCAAGGTTTCGTGACGAGATCCGCAAGCTGGAAGCGGATGCGTAAGGAGGGATAAAATATGGCTTGGTACAATAAAAAGGAAACGGGCAACGATATTGTTCTCTCCTCTCGCGTGCGTCTTGCACGAAATCTTGAGGGATACCCCTTCGGCAGCCGTCTAAGCGGCGAACAGGCTAAGGAGATCATCGACAAGGTCGGCGGACTCCTTGAGGCCAGCGGCTTTGAGAAGATCGACTTTTCCGCCATTTCCCCCACCGAAGCGGGAGCACTTTACGAAAAGCACTACGTCAGCCGCGAGTTTGTCGGCAAAAAAACGCCGCACGCGCTGATGCTAAGCGAGACCTGCGGCCTGGCGGTCATGCTGTGCGAGGAGGATCACGTGCGCATTCAGTGCCTTTTGTCGGGGCTTGCGCTTGAGGAGGCGTACAAAAACGCCGTGGCGGTCGACGACCGCTTGGACGGCGAGCTTGCGATCGCCTATAGCGACAAGCTCGGCTATCTGACGCACTGTCCCACCAATCTCGGCACCGCTATGCGCGCATCGGTCATGATGTTCCTCCCCGCCCTTACGATGGCAGGCAGGATCCCCGCGCTTATGAACCGTCTTTCCAAGATCGGACTTACCATTCGCGGCTTCTGTGGCGAGGGCACCGAGGCCGGGGGAAGCCTTTATCAGATCTCCAACCAGATCACGCTCGGCATCACCGAGGAGCAGACGCTCAAAAAGCTGTCCGACGCGGTAAAGCAGATTACCGAGAGTGAAAACGAGCTCCGAGCATTGATCACGCCCGAAAAGAATCCCAAGATCGTTGACCGCATCTGCCGTGCCGAGGGCATTCTCCGTCACGCGTATCTCCTGACCTCGGACGAGTTTCTCACCTATTATTCGGACGTAAGACTCGGCATTGCTCTTGGCATTCTTGAGTCCATCACCTACAAGAACCTTGACAGCCTTCTGTTTGAGGTCATGCCCTGCGGCCTTGCGCTGAGTGAGGGCAAGGTAAATCTCGACGAGCGCGAGCGCGACCGGATACGCGCAAAGCGCGTCAAGGACACACTATAAAACAAAAAGAAAAGAGATGAAGCATTATGGCCATTCGTTTTACACAAAAAGCCCAAAGTGTACTCAACCGTGCGCTGGCGTACGCCTCTGAGCTTGGGCACACCTATATCGGCTCGGAGCACATCTTACTCGGCCTTGCCGGCGAGAACGACAGCGTGGCCGCCGGTATTCTTTCGGCGCGCGGCGCGGATTTTGAAAGCCTCAAGGATAGCATTGTCAAATACGCCGGTGTCGGCACGGCAAGCAACGTGAGCGCCGCCGATATGACACCGCGCACCAAGCGTATCATCGAGCTTTCCTCCTATGAGGCCATGCGCCTGGGACAAAACTACATCGGAACCGAGCATCTGCTTTTGGCGCTGATCTCCGAAAAGGACTGTGTCGGCGTTAAGCTTCTGGAGGAGTGTGGCGTTTCGATTTCGGAGATCGCGAGCGATCTTACCGCCTATTTCGGAACCAAAAACGAAAAGGGCTCGGGGCTCCGCGGCGATATGCCGCGCAGTAGCGCAAACACACAGAACGGCTCCTCCTCTACCCTTTCCTCCTTTGGCCGAGATCTGACACAGCTGGCAAGGGAGGGCAAGATCGACCCCATCATCGGACGCGACAAGGAGACCGAGCGCGTCATTCAGATTCTTTCCCGCCGCACCAAAAACAACCCCTGTCTCATCGGTGAGCCGGGCGTGGGAAAAACGGCGGTGGTCGAGGGTCTGGCCGAACGCATTGTGGAAGGCATCGTCCCCGAGACCCTGAAGGATAAAAGGATCATCACGCTGGACATTGCCGGTATGATCGCGGGTGCCAAGTACCGCGGTGAGTTTGAGGAGCGTATGAAGAGCGTGATCGAGGAAGCGCAGAAGGATCCGAATATCATTCTGTTTATTGACGAGATCCATACCCTTGTTGGCGCCGGTGCCGCCGAGGGCGCAGTGGATGCTGCCAACATCTTAAAGCCGGCGCTGGCGCGCGGCGAGATGCAGGTCATCGGTGCCACCACCGTTTCCGAATACCGCGCACATATCGAAAAGGATGCCGCGCTCGAGCGCCGCTTCCAATCGGTGATGGTCGGCGAGCCAAGCCCCGAGGAGGCCATCGAGATCCTCAAGGGACTTCGCGACAAATACGAGGCGCACCACAAGCTGAAGATCAGCGATGGCGCACTCGTCGCGGCTGTGGATCTGTCGCGCCGTTATATTGCCGACCGCTATCTTCCCGATAAGGCCATTGACCTGATTGACGAGGCGGCCTCGCGCCTGCGCATCTCGGCACACACCTCGCCCCCCGACCTCAAGGAGATCGAGGAAAAGATCCAAAAGCTGGCACGCGAGAAGGAAGAGGCCATTCACGCACAAAACTTTGAGGGAGCGGCACATATCCGCGACCAGGAAAAAGCACTTCAAGAGGAATATGAAAACGCCAAGAAGGACTGGGAGAAAAACCGCCTGGATTCTTCCCTTACCGTAGGCGAGAGCGACATTGCCGACATCGTGACCCAGTGGACGGGCATTCCCGTAAGCAAGCTGCTTGAGGACGAGAGCGAGAAGCTTTTGCACCTGGAGGAGGAGCTTCACAGGCGCATCGTCGGTCAGAATGATGCCGTAAGCGCGGTTTCCCGCGCGATCCGCCGCGGGCGAATGGGTCTGCGCGACCCGAAGCGCCCCATCGGCTCGTTTATCTTCCTCGGCCCCACGGGCGTAGGCAAGACCGAGCTGACCAAGGCACTCGCCTCCATTATGTTTGGCGACGAAAATGCGATGATCCGTCTGGATATGTCGGAATATATGGAAAAGCACAGCGTGTCCAAGCTCATCGGCTCGCCTCCCGGCTACGTCGGCTTTGAGGAAGGCGGTCAGCTGACCGAAAAGATCCGCCGTCACCCCTACTCGGTCGTTCTCTTTGACGAGATCGAAAAAGCACACCCCGATGTGTTCAATATCATGCTTCAGGTGCTTGAGGACGGCATTCTGACCGACTCACAGGGTCGCCGTGTTGATTTCAAAAACACGGTCATCATTATGACCTCCAACGTCGGTGCCGTAGCTACGGGAACGAGCCGTTCGCTCGGCTTCGGTGCGAGCGACGCCGCCACAGACGAGAAGAAGCAGACCGAGGCGCGCGTAATGGCGGCACTGAAGCAGACCTTCCGCCCCGAATTTCTCAACCGTATCGACGACATCATTCTCTTTGATAAGCTGACAAGTGAGAATATCGCGGAGATTGCCAAGATCCTTCTTTCCGAGGTTGGAAAGCGGATCGGCGAGCTTGGTATCACCATCACCTTCGACGAAAGCGTGACCGAGCTCGTGGCAAAGGAGGGCTTTGACGAGCTTTACGGTGCGCGTCCGCTTCGCCGTGCCATCGTCCGTATGGTCGAGGACAGTCTCTCCACCGAGATGCTGGAGGGCAAAATTCAAAAGGGCGACAGCATCAAGGCTACCGCCGCGGATGGCAAGATCGTATTCAACAAGGTATAAAAAATCCGCCTGCCGAATCGGCAGGCGGATAATTTTTTGTTACATGTATTTCTTCATCGTGTCGGTTGCCTCTTCCACGGGAAGCGAGGAAGTGATCAGAACCTTCACACCAAGGCTGTCGGAAAGCTTTGCTACCTTGTCGAGCATAGCATCGAACTCGGCAACGTCTTCCTTACAGATCTTGAGCGCCGAGTCAACAAACAGCTCGGTCACGTCATGGTTGCTTGCCATGATACCTGCGATAAATCCCCAGAGAGAATGCGCATCGTCTATGAAATACTCTTCGGCATTTACAAGTCTTGCCTGATATTTTACATCGAAGCGGAGCTTTGTGCCCTTTTCAATACATACAACGTCACCGTGCGAGGCATCGACCGCCTCATTTACCATACTGATGAGGGTCTTTGTCTTTCCGGTTCCTTTGACACCAATAATCAACTTCAACATTTTTGGGTACCTCCGTCTTATATTTTTACGTTTTTACGATAGGAAAGATTCTCTGTCTTTATTATACAACAAGCTTTGAAAAAAATCAAGAGACTTTTACAAAAAATCGGCAGACTTTTTCAAAAATTATGAAAATCAGTGGATTCTCTTCTCAAGGGCCGCCTTTTGTGCCTCGTAACCGGGCTTTCCGAGAAGGGCAAACATATTTTTCTTGTATGCCTCAACGCCGGGCTGGTCAAACGGATTGACCCCCAAAAGGTAGCCCGAGATCGCGCAAGCAAGCTCGAAGAAATAAATGAGATAACCGACCGAGTGCTCCTTCTTATCCTCGAGGTTCAGCACCACGTTCGGCACACCGCCGTCCACGTGTGCCAGAAGCGTACCCTGCATAGCGGTCTTATTGACCTGGTCCATATCCTTGCCTGCAAGGAAATTGAGACCGTCGATATTGGCCGCGTCGTAAGGAATGGCAAAGGTGGAGTTGACCGTTTCGATGTTCAGAACCGTCTCAAACAGGTTGCGAACGCCGTCCTGAATGTACTGACCAAGCGAATGCAGGTCGGTCGAGAAAATGACCGAGGACGGATAGATGCCTCTTTGATCCTTGCCCTCGCTCTCGCCGTAAAGCTGCTTCCACCATTCGCTGAGCATCTGGGCGGAGGGCTCGTAGCCAACGAGGATCTCGGTGGTTCTGCCCTTGCGGTACAAAATGTTACGAATGGCTGCATACTTATAGCAATCGTTCTTTTCAAGATCGGGATCGCCATAAGCCTTGGCAGCATCCTGTGCGCCCTTCATCAGCATATCAATATCAATGCCTGCCACGGCAATGGGAAGAAGTCCGACTGCCGTCAGCACCGAGAAACGTCCGCCGATATCGTCCGGAACTACAAAGGTCTGATAGCCCTTCTCGTCGGCAAACGCCTTGAGCGTTCCGCGCGCCTTGTCGGTGGTAACGAAAATTCTCTCTCTTGCCCCATCCGCCCCGTACTTCTTCTCCAGAAGCTCGCGGAATACGCGGAAGGCAACGGCGGGCTCGGTAGTCGTGCCCGACTTGGAGATTACGTTAATGCAAACGTCTCTGCCCTCGCAGATGGCGAGAAGCTCGTTTAAGTTGTCGGCACTGATGTTGCAACCGGCAAAGTATACGTCGGGGGTGTCCTTCTTGAGGTTATTGTAGTAGTTCGAGCGGATAAACTCGATCACGGCTCTTGCGCCGAGATACGAGCCGCCGATTCCGATCACCACAAGAACGTCACAGCTCTTTTGGATCTTTTCGGCGCTTTTCTTGATCTCCGCAAACTCCTTTTTGTCATAGTCGAACGGGAGCGTGGTCCAGCCAAGAAAATCGTTGCCCGCGCCGCTCTTGTTCTTCACAAGCTCGTGCGCCGCATTTACCATCGGCTGAATGTGCGCGTACTCGTCCTCACGGATAAAACCGTCCAGATAGTTTACATTCAGTTTGAGTGCCATATCTATATCCTTCTTTAATAAATTTATTGCATATATTTTACATCATTTTGCTCACTTTTTCAAGTCTTTTTTCAATTTATTTCATAATAATTCGCGCAATCATACGAACCAGCAGACCAAAATAGCCGATTTTGCCGATCTCCTCGGTGGTTACCACGTCCACGCTGCCGATTTCCTCACAGCCAAGGCTGTAAATTCTCTTGCCGACCACCGTTCCCTTCTTTACGGGCGCGGCAATGCTTTCCCCCATTTCAAGTCGGGTTTCCACGCTCTTTTCCTGCCCCTTTTTGACCGCGTAAGCAAAATCATCGAAGGCGATTGCACAGGTGTTCTCCACACCGCCCAGCACCTTCATCTCGGGCAGGCGCTGTCCCTCTGCCCGAAAGAGCGCGTAATTGGCAAAGCCGTAATCAAGAAGCTTGGTGGCGATCGCGTTTCGCACGTCTCTGGTCGGCGCGCCCATAATGACGCAGATCAAATGCATCCCGTCCCGCTTGGCCGTGGCACTGATGCAGAACTTGGCCTTGGCGGTCGAGCCGGTCTTAAGACCCGTAGCATCCTTATAAAAACGGACAAGGCGGTTGGTGTTGGTCAGTCCAAACGCACCGTCGCGCACCGTGTCCATCCAAATCGAGCTGTATTCAAGGATCTTTTCGTGCTTTATCAGCTCGCGCGACATAATGGCAATGTCGCGCGCGGAGAGCACATGATTTTTGGCGGTATCGTCAAGTCCGTTGGTGTTTTCAAAGCAAGCGGTCTTCATACCAAGCTCCCCGGCGCGCGCATTCATACGCTCCACAAACGCCTCCTCGCTCCCTGCCACATACTCGGCCAGTGCCACCGCCGCATCGTTGGCCGAAGCGATCACCACACACTTGAGAAGATCCTCAACACTCATCTCCTCGCCTTCCTTGAGGTAGACCTGCGAGCCGCCCATTGAGGCGGCATTGGCGCTGGCGCTCACGCGGTCGGTCAGCTTGATCTTGCCCTCCTCGATGGCCTCCATCACCAAAAGAAGCGTCATGATCTTGGTCACCGACGCGGGCGGCAGAGCCTCGTCGGCGTTTTTTTCATAAAACACCGTTCCCGTCTCAGCATCCATCAAGATCGCACCGATGCAGTCGATCTCCATACCAAGCTGTCCCTCAACCGCCGCGTCGGTCGCGCCGTCTGAGGCAAATACTCCCATTACAACCGATGACAAAACCAAAATCAGCACCATCAAAAAAGATATGCCCTTTATCCAAACCCTTCTCACGTTCCTACCCTTCCTTTTCGCTTTTTTATAACTATATGACAAAAAGGAAAAAAATAGCCGTCTTTTTCAAATTCTGATTTATCGAAATGTTATAGTTGGCTGGGGATACGGTCGCTTTTGAAAAAGCTCCGCAAAACTTTTTACTGAACGGGTCTGCACAAACTACACGTCATTTTAGACGGGAAGCCGCCGCGGCGGCTTCCCGTCAGCGCAAGGTCGGCAATCCGACAAAGAGAGCTTGCTCTCTTTTCGGCTTGCAGACCTCGCGCGCCCGAGACCTTCTCACGCGTGAGAAGGTCT
>CAJGDZ010000051.1 GCA_904502055.1 uncultured Clostridia bacterium
TAAAATGACGTGTAGTTTAAGCAGACCCATTCAGTTAAAGTTTTTGCGGAGCTTTTTTCGAGTTGCGAAGCAATCTCGCAAAAGCAGACCGTATCCCCAGCCAACGAAAACACACCGATAAATCAAAATTTGAAACAAAAAGCACCAAGCGGATGCCCGAAGGCATCCGCTTGGTGCTTTTATATGTGTAACCCAATGAATTTACTTAGTTCTTCTTGTGAAGAATGATGTTGGTAAGGATACCAAGGATAAGTGCGCAAGCGATTGCGGTGATGGTAACCTTTCCAATTGCCATAGCCATACCGCCGATACCGGTGATGAGGATCACCGATGCGGTGAAGAGATTTGCGTTGTCCTCAAGGTCAACCTTCTGGATCATCTTGAGACCCGAAACGGCGATGAAGCCGTAAAGCGTGATGCAAACACCGCCCATAACGCAACCGGGGATCGAGTCAAGGAAGGCAACAAAGGGAGAAATGAAGGACACGAGAATGGCCATGATCGCCGTGGTGGTGATGGTAACAACCGATGCGTTTCTCGTGATGGCTACACAGCCAACCGACTCACCGTAGGTGGTGTTGGGGCATCCGCCGAAGACTGCGCCCACGAACGAGCCAACACCGTCACCCAGAAGGGTTCTGTGAAGACCGGGCTCCTCAAGAAGCTCCTGGCCTATGATGGACGAGAGGTTCTTATGGTCAGCAATGTGCTCAGCAAATACGACGAAAGCAACGGGAACGTAAGCCACAGCGATGGTAGCCACGTAGGACCACTGGAAGTCGCCCACGCCCTTGAGAGCCTCAAGGAAGGTGAACTCGGGAAGTGCGATAAACGTACTGAGATTTACGCCGTCAGCAACAAGTGCCTTGAAGGGCGCAAAGTCAACAATCATAAGCGCGGGATTTTCGGTAGCGATACCGATCACGGTGAAGATAAGACCAACCACATAACCGGCAAGGATACCGATGATGAAGGGGATGAGCTTGGCCATCTTCTTGCCGTATACCGAGCAGATAACGACAACAGCCAGCGTTACAAGGGCACAGATAACGGAAACCCAAGCGTTTGCAGACATAATGAATGCACCGTTTGCGTCCTGAGGACCGTAGGAGAAAACGTCATTCACAGCGGCGCCTGCCAGAGAAAGACCGATCAGGGCAACCGTGGGGCCGATAACCACGGGGGGCATCAGCTTGCTGATCCACTTAACGCCTGCAACCTTAACAACGATTGCAATAACGACGTAAACGAGACCTGCGAAGAGGGCACCGAGGATGAGACCAAGGTAACCGAGCGACATCGAGGTGGCGCCGGCGAAGGCCGCGAGCATCGAGGAGATGAACGCGAAGGACGAGCCAAGGAATACCGGGCTCCTGAACTTAGTGAAAAGCTGGTAAACGATCGTACCGACACCGGCACCGAAGAGTGCAGCGGATGCGGTCATTCCGTTTCCGACAATGGCGGGAACGGCAATGGTTGCTGCCATAATGGCAAGCAGCTGCTGGATTGCAAAGACAATAAGCTGACCGAACTTCGGCTTGTCTTTGACGTTGTAGACAAGATTCATTTTGTTTCCTCCGTTTTTTGCGCAATGCGCATTTTTTATGAATACGGACGACCGTCCATTTTCAACAAAAGAAAAGCCCCGAGAACGGAGCGACATAGCTATGGCGGACGAATACCCCACCAAGCCCATCTGCCGCTGTGTGGTTTTTTTGATCATTTCCTTCTAAATTATACACGAATTTTGTCGTTTTGTAAAGGGAAAAATGAAATTTTGTACCCGAAAAAATGAACAAAAAATGTCAGAAAAATTGTATAAAGTGACAAGGGCGGTTTTTGAAAAACAGGTTGAAATTTTTGCGAAAAAATGATACAATACAAGGAGAAAGAGACATAATATAACAAACGGAAGGTGAGGAGATTTTTTATGACCTACGTAATGTCGGATATACACGGCGAATACAGCCTGTTTCAAAAAATGCTGGAGGAGATCCGCTTCTCGGACAATGACGTTCTCTATATAGCCGGTGACTTTGTGGACTTTGGCGAGGACCCGATGGGGCTTCTTTGCGACGTGAGCATGCGCGCCAACGTCATTCCCGTCGCGGGCGAGCGCGACCTGCTTGCGCTCCGTATGCTGACCGAGCTTGACAGGGTGCTCAGCAGCGCGGGGGCGCTTCAGGCAAGTGAGGAGATGCGCGACTGGATGGAAAACGGCGGCAGGAGCACCATGCTGGGCTTCCACGCGCTTTCGGAGGATATGCGCGAGGGCGTGCTTGACTATCTGGCCGATATGGTGCTTTTTGAGGAGATCACGGTGAAGGATGAGAACTATTTGATCGTTCACGCGGGTCTGACGGGCTATGAGGATACGCCGCTTGAGGATCTCACGCCCGAGGCATTCCTTACGGAGAGCCTTGACCCCTCGAAGGAATATTTTGAGGATAAAACGGTTATTGTCGGTCACGTGCACACAAGCGATCTGCCCGATGCCGACAAGGATATGATCTATTACGGTGAAGGCTCGATCTATCTTGATTGCGGAGCAGGAAAGGGCGGCTGTCTTGCTTGCCTATGCCTTGACAACGGTAAGGAGTATTATGTTTCGTAAAAACGACGTTTTGACGCTGGATATCACCGAGGTCAACAATCTGGGCTGTGGCGTTGGCAAGATCGACGGCATGGTGGTCTTTGTTAAGGGTGCGGTAAGCGGCGACAGAGTCGAGGCCAAGGTCATCAAGGTGGCCAAAAGCTTTTTGGCGGCGCGCCTGGAAAAAATCTTGGTTGCCTCGCCGTATCGGGAGACAAGGGAGCTGTGTGACGCGCCGCTTTCCTGCGGCGGCTGCGTGCATCGGCATCTTTCGTATGCACACGAGCTGGACATGAAGCGCCTGTACGTTGAGAGCGCGTTTCGCAAGGCAGGGCTTGCGGACGTGACTGTGGAGCCCACGCGCTCGGTGGGGGTCGATCGCGGTTACCGCAACAAGGCGCAGTATCCGTTTGGCGCGGTGGCCGGCAAAACCGTGGTTGGCTTTTACGCCGAAAAGACACACAAGGTCATTCCGTGCACCGATTGTGCGCTTCAGCCGGGGATCTTTGGCGAGATCTGCCGCTTTGTTTGCGCGTTTGCCGACCAAAGCGGGTGGAGCGTATATGACGAGCAAACGGGTCAGGGGCTTTTGCGCCACCTGTATCTCCGCGAGGGAAAAGGTACGGGTGAGGTGATGGTCTGCCTCGTGGTAAACGGCGACAAGCTTTCGGGCGAGGAGCGCTTTGCGCGCGAGCTTTGCGAGGCCTTCCCGTGCGTGAGAAGCGTGATGCTCAACGTCAACAAAAGGAACACCAACGTGGTGCTGGGGCGCGACTATCGCACGCTGGCGGGCGTGGGATACATCGAGGACGTTTTGTGCGGAAGGCGCTTTCGCATTGCGCCGGCCGCCTTTTATCAGGTCAATCACGACGGCGCGGAGCTTCTCTACGGCATTGCCGCCGAGAGGGCGGCGCTTACCGAGGGTGAGACGCTTCTCGACCTTTACTGTGGCATTGGCACCATCGGACTGTCGCTTGCGGGAAAGGACACGCGCGTTGTGGGCGTGGAGATCGTGGAGGATGCGGTCAATTGCGCGCGAGAGAACGCGGCGCGCAACGGCATGAGCAATGCTGAGTTTTTCTGCGGTGACGCGGGCGACGCGGAGCGCCTTGTGAGCGAGGCGCTTGAAAAGTGCGGCGACAAGGAAAAGACCACCGTGGTGGTCGATCCGCCCCGAAAGGGACTTGATGCCGCGCTCATTCGCTATCTTGCTGAAAAGCAGATGAAAAAGATCGTGTACGTTTCCTGCGACCCCGACACGCTGGCGCGTGATTGCGCGATGTTCCGCGGCCTCGGGTACGAGATCGGAAACGTAACGCCGGTGGATATGTTCCCCAAAACCGGACACGTGGAGAGTGTTGTGCTTCTTTGTGGAAAATTGTAATATTGTATCGCTGATGCTAAAAATCTGTTATAAAGGAGAGTGGCGAAATGAATCGTAAGGTTTTTGAAAAATTTCCGCATTTGTGTGTTTTAGTCGCGAGGGTTTACAATCGTTTGAGTTTGCGTAACAAAATAAATATAGGAAAAGCTAACACGCTCAATACGGGCTTTACCCTGTTTAAAAAGGTTAAAATACATGTAATTGGCAAGGGGAATCAAATTACGATTGAAGATTTTGCGGTATTACATAATTGCAGTATTTACATTCACGGAGACAACAATAAAATCGCAATTGGGAAAAGGTGCTCCTTGAGAGAGACGGAATTTTACGTTGAGGATTCCAACAATGTCATTTCCCTTGGTGCACATACTTCTATTCACGGAAAAACACATTTGGCAGCAATCGAAGGAACAAAAATTTTAATAGGCGATGACTGTATGTTTTCAAGCAATGTTCATTTCAGTACAGGAGATTCACATAGTATTGTGAATCTGGATAACAAGAGAATTAATCCGTCGCAGGATATTAAGATTGGTAATCACGTTTGGGTTGGAACAAAGGTCACCTGTTTGAAAAATACAGAAATTGCGGACAACTGCATTGTTGCTGCAACTGCGACGGTCTGCGGCAAACATTTGACACCGAATTGCATAATCGGAGGTGTTCCTGCAAAAATCTTGAAGACGGATATTAATTGGTTGCGACAGCGGATATAATGGCAAAATGGTTTTATCGCGCGTGGTAGAAGCGGATATGTACGATATTGATAGAAAAATCTGTTGTCAAGGAGAACGCAATATGAAAACCGTTTCTTTCCCTTACGGAAAAGAGCAAATTGTATATAATTTTGAGGGTGAGGATTTTCGCGGCGTTCTTGTCTCGAAGCTTCACGAATATACGCCCGAGAAAACGGGCATCGAACTAGTAAAGGCGGCGATGGACAAGCCCATCGGCTCGCCGCGCCTGTCCGAGCTGGCGGTGGGAAAGAAAAAGATCGTCATCATTGCCAGCGACCATACAAGACCTGTGCCCAGCCGCGTTATTATTCCGCCGATGCTTGAGGAGATTCGCGGAGCAAATCCCGACGCGGAGATTGCCATCCTCATTGCTACGGGATGCCACCGCGACACCACGAGGGACGAGCTTGTGGCAAAGCTTGGCAAGGACATCGTGAAGCGCGAGAAGATCGTGGTTCACGATTGCGCGGACAAGGAAAATCTTGTGAAGATCGGCATTCTGCCCTCGGGCGGAGAGCTTTGGATCAACAAGATGGCCTACGAAGCCGATCTTCTGATTTCCGAAGGCTTTATCGAGCCGCATTTCTTTGCGGGCTTTTCGGGTGGGCGCAAGAGCGTGCTTCCCGGCATTGCCGCACGCGAGAGCGTGCTTGCCAACCATTGCTCGGAGTTTATCGCACATCCGAAGGCACGAACCGGCGTGCTTGAGGGCAATCCCATTCACGAGGATATGCTTTGGGCGGCAAAAGCGGCGAAGCTTGCTTATATTGTAAACGTAGTCATTAATGAGAAAAAAGAGGCCATCTATGCGGTGGCGGGCGACGTGGAGGCGGCGCACAAAAGGGGCTGTGAGTTCCTCTTGAAGCATTGCCACGCAAGGCCCGTTCCTGCCGACATCGTTATCTCCACCAACGGCGGCTATCCCTTGGATCAGAACATTTACCAGGCCGTGAAGGGCATGACCGCCGCCGAGGCTACCGTTCGTGAGGGCGGTGTGATCGTGATGCTGGCCAAGTCGAACGACGGGCACGGCGGCGAGGGCTTTTACCGTCAGCTGGCGGATGAGTCCGATATTGACAAGACTCTTCAGACCTTTCTCGCGCGCGGTCGGGGCGAGACCGTGCCCGACCAATGGCAAACGCAGATCTTTTTGCGGATCCTGAAAAAAGCCACGGTCGTTTACGTTTCGGACGCCGAGGATTCGGTCATCCGTGATATGCATATGATCCCTGCGCACAGTCTCCCGGAAGCGATCGCGGAGGCCAAGCGGATCTTGAAGTTCGACAAACCGTCGATCGTGGCCATTCCCGACGGCGTGGCCGTGATGGTGGTCGAGGACTGACTACAGGGGCCGTACATAAATCAAAATCAAAAAGGATGGATTTTTTATGTGTACGGCTATTTGTTATCAAACCAGGGCGCATTATTTTGGACGGAATCTGGATCTGGAGAGGGGCTATGGGGAGCGTGTGGTGGTCACGCCGCGAAGCTTTCCCCTGACCTTTCGCCATCGGGAGCCGCTTGGCTACCACAATGCCATGATCGGCATGGCGGCGGTGGCCATGGACTATCCGCTGTATTTTGAGGCCACCAACGAAAAGGGGCTATCGATGGCAGGCTTGAATTTCCCCAAAAACGCTGTGTACGGCGCGCCTCTTTCGGGCAAGCAAAACGTGGCCCCCTTTGAGCTCATTCCGTATCTTCTGGGGCTATGTGATGACCTCTCGGATGTGCGGCGCGCGCTGAACGAGCTTCAGATCGTCAACGTCAGCTTTAGCCGGGAGTTTGCTGTAACACCGCTTCACTGGCTGATCGCGGATAAGACCGGGGCGCTGACGCTGGAGTGCACGTCCGAGGGGATGCAGGTGTACGAAAATCCCTTTGGCGTGCTGACCAACAATCCGCCCTTTCCCTATCACCAAAGCTGTGTGGAGCAGTATATGAGCCTGCACGCGGGGGCGGCGGAAAATCGGCTTTCGCCTGCGCTTGCCTTGGGAAACCACAGCTTGGGGCTTGGTGCGTACGGCCTGCCGGGTGATTTTTCCAGCGCCTCGCGCTTTGTGCGTGCGGTGTTTGTCAAGGAAAATTCGGTGTCGGGCGGGGGCGAGGAGGAGAGCGTCAATCAGTTCTTTCACATTCTCTCGTCGGTGGCCATGCCAAAGGGCTGTGTGCTTACCGAGGGCGGGGAATACGAGTATACGCGCTATTCCTCATGCTGCAACACCGCGACCGGAACCTATTTTTATACGACCTACGATGACCGTCGCGTGCGCTCGGTGGACATGCACGCGGTCGATCTTTTTGCCAATACGCTATCAATTTTTTAAGGAGAATCCTATGAAACAGCTGATCGATCTTTTGAGCGGCACGGCGGAAAACCGTCTGTATCCCTTTCTTTGTGTCTACGGAGACGAGACAAGGGAGATGCTGCAGGATGCCGTGGCGCATATCCACGGCAGCGGTGCACGCGCGCTTTGCGTGGAGTCCAAGCGGCCGGGCACACAGTTTATGAAGGAGCAATGGTGGCTCACGATGGACACGGTGCTGAGTGAGTGCCGCCGCCTTGGGATGAAGGTATGGATGGTGGACGAGCCGTATGTGCCCTCGGGATACGCCGGTGGCGCGGTGAAGAACCATCCGCATCTGAAAAAGCGGCATTTGGTCGAGACGCACGTGGACGTGATGGGCCCTATGCGCGGCGCGAAGATCCCGTTTTGCAAGACCAATGCCGCCGACACGCTGCTTGGCGTGTATGCTTACCGCCGTGCGGACGGCGAGAGCGAGGCGCTTCGGGAGGGCGGCGTGGAGCTGACGGCGTGCGTGGACGGCGACCTTTTGTACTGGGACATCCCGGACGGTGTGTGGCGTGTGTTCTTTCTGTTTGAGAGCACCGCGTATGCCGACAATTATCTGGACTATTTCAACCGCGACTCGGTGGCCTTGGCCATTTCCGAGGTCTATGAGCCGCACTATCAAAGATATAAGGAATATTTTGGCGAGACGCTGGTGGGCTTTTTCTCGGATGAGCCCGCCTTCCGCAATCCCGTATTTTCCCAAAGCGGCGGTGTAAATGCCTTCTCCGACAACACCGTCGGCAAGCCGACGGTGGCTCTGCCGTGGGGAGAGGCGGTGGCAAAGCGGATGTGCCGCACGCTTTCGTGCGACAGGCTTTGCGACCTTGTGGCGCTTTGGTATGACGTGGGTGAGATCTACTCCGAGGTGCGCTTTGCGTACATGGATGCGGTCACCTCGCTGTATGACGAGAATTTCGGCGGCATGCTCCGTCGTTGGTGTTATGAGCACGGTGTGATCTATACGGGGCATGTTGTGGAGGATGCCGACATGCACGCGCGCCTGGGCGGCGGCGTGGGGCATTACTTCCGCGCAATGAACGCCTACGAGATGGCGGGCGTGGACATCGTGCTTGGACAGGTGCTTCCCGGCTTTGCCCATGCAAGGCACACCGCCAGCTGTGGCAGCGGCCACTGCCGCACCGACTTTTTCCACTACGTGCTCGGTCAGCTGGCCGCCTCGGCCTCGCACGCCGACCCTGCCAAGGAGGGAAAGACGCTGTGCGAGATTTTTGGCGCGTACGGCTGGGGCGAGGACGTCCCCATGATGAAATGGCTGGTTGATTTTATGCTGGTGCGCGGTGTGACCTCGTTTGTACCGCATTCCTTTACCACACACACGGTGGACCCGGTTTTCCCGCCCACCTTTTCGGCTAAAAACGGCGATCCGCAGTTTGGGGGACTCCAAAAGCTGTTTTCCTACATAAACCGCGCGGGCGCGCTCCTGTCGGGCGGCGTGCACAAGGCCTCGGTGGCCGTTGCCTACACGGCGTTTGCCGAGTGGGCGGATCTGAGGGCAACGGGGCAGCTGGAGAAGGTGGCCCGTCGGCTTTATGACGGACATCTGAATTACGATATTTTGTCCGAGGACACACTCCTTGAGGGCGTTTGCGTCGAGGACGGCAGGCTTCTTTGCCATCGCGAGGCGTACGGGGCGCTGATCGTGCCGTATGCGCCGCGCTTGCCGAAATGCTTGCTTTCCCGTCTTTCGGAGCTGGCAGGGCTTGGCGCTTCGGTGATCTTCGTGGACGAGCGGCCGCTTGGCGCGGACTTTGGCGAGGTGGTGCCGCTTGCGGAGCTGGCCGAGCTTCTGAAAAAGCGTGGGCTTGAGGATGCGGTCATTTGCGATGGCGAGTTGCTTCGTTACTACCATTGCACAGAGGGAAGCCGACAGATATATATGTTCTTCAACGAGTCGCTTTCCCCGGTGGAAACGTCGGCGCGGCTTCGTGACAAGGGGCATTTCCTCCGTCTGGATCTTTTGAACGGCGAAGCGGTGCGTGAGATGACACCGGACGGCGAGATTTCGCTCAGCCTTGCGCCGTACGAGTCCGAGATCCTGATCTTTGATGATTTCTCGGAAGAAGAACTTACCAAGGTCTCGGAAAGACCTGCCCGATGGATGACGCTCAAAGCGCCCGAACGCTTTTTGATCGAGACCGCGCCCGTCGGTGATCCGACTGCGTTTACGTGCCTTGCGGAGACGGAAGATCTCTTCGACATTGCCGCCAAGGATCGCCTGCCCGATTTTTCGGGTGTGATCCGCTATACGGCAAGCTTTGAGGCCGCGGAGGACTTTGCCGTGTGTGAGCTGGAGCTTGGTGAGGTTGGCGGTGTGGCAGAGGTTTTGGTGAACGGCATTCCTGCGGGTCTTAGGATCTGTTCGCCCTACCGCTATCGAACTGAGGCAGTGAGGGCAGGTGAGAATACGCTGGAAATTTTGGTGTATACCTCGCTGGCCGGTGCGGCGCGGAAGCGTGGCGATATGAACGAGCATACAAGGAGTCTGATGTCGCGGATCCCGCTGAGATTTTGCGGTGTGCAGGGGCCGATCGTGCTCCGCGGACACGGAACGCGTGCATAATTGTCCGATTTTGAATGAGGAATATCCATTTTTTAATTTCTTTTACTCACAGAATGTGATATAATTAAAAAAACTTACACAGCAAAGGAGTTTGGATATGTATAGAATTGGTGTGGATCTGGGCGGTACCAACATCGCCGTGGGACTTGTGGACGAAAATTACAGGATCGTATGTAAGCAGAGCAGACCGACGGGGGCAGATCGCACGGCAGAGGCGATCATTGCCGATATGGCGGCGCTTTGCCGCAGTGTTTGCCGCGAGGCCGGCGTTTCCCTTTCGGACGTGGCGGCCATAGGCGTGGCAACGCCCGGCGCGGCCAACTTCAAGACCGGCGTGGTGGAGTACACCAACAACCTGCCGTTCTGTAAGCTTCCGATGGCGAAGATGCTCTCCGAGCACCTGGACGGCAAGGAGGTCCACATTGAGAACGACGCCAACGCCGCGGCTTGGGGCGAGGCAGTAGCCGGCGCGGCCAAGGGCACCAAGAAGTCGGTCATGATCACGCTGGGTACCGGTGTGGGTGGCGGCATCGTCATCGACGGTGAGGTCTATTCGGGCTTCAACTGTGCGGGCGGTGAGCTCGGACATATGGTCATCGAGCACGGCGGCGCGCCCTGCACCTGCGGCAGACGCGGCTGCTGGGAGGCCTACAGCTCGGCTACCGCGCTCATTCGCATGACCAAGGAAAAGATGGAGGAGTGCCAAAAGTCGGGTCGAGAGACCGCGCTTGGCAAGCATCTCTCCAAGGACGGCAGAGTGACGGGAAGAACGGCGTTTGACGCCATGCGCGCCGGTGACGCGGCCGCGAAGGAGGTCGTGGATACCTATCTTTCCTATCTGGTGACCGGTATTACCAACATCGTCAACATTTTCCAGCCCGAGGTTGTTTCTCTGGGCGGTGGCGTTTCCAATGAGGGTCAGTCTCTCATTGATGCCCTTCTTCCCATTGTTCGCTCCGAGCAGTACGGCGGCGGTGTGGTTCCGCTGACCGATATTCGCATCGCTACCCTCGGCAATGACGCAGGTATCATCGGCGCCGCTATGGTAAACTGACTTACTTTTCTTTTGAAAAAGAAAAGCA
>CAJGDZ010000052.1 GCA_904502055.1 uncultured Clostridia bacterium
CTTCTGCACGGGGCGTCCGCAGTCGGGGCACTTGCCCTCTGCCGCCTGCGTGTCGGTAAAGAAGGACTCACAGGGCGTGCAGTACCAACCACTGTATTCGCCCTTGTAAATGTCGCCCTGATCGAAGAATCTCTTAAATATCTTCTTGACAGCGGCCTCATGATAATCGTCGGTGGTGCGGATAAAGTGATCGTAATTTACGTTCATTTTATCCCAGAGTGTGCGAATTTCCCCTGCCACGCCGTCCACGTACGCCTTGGGGGTGACGGCGGCCTCCTTGGCCAGATCCTCGATCTTCTGACCGTGCTCGTCGGTACCCGTGCACATAAACACGTCAAAGCCCATCTGTCTCTTGTAGCGTGCCATAGCATCGGTCATAATGGCCTCATAGGTGTTTCCGAAGTGAGGCTTTTTGGAGGCGTATGCGATCGCCGTGGTTATATAATACTTTTCCTTGGTTGCCATATCTGTTACTCCTTTATGAGAAAATTTAAAAATCAAAGGTCATCGCGTACCGCCAGACGCCTTGCATAGCAAGCGGCGGAAAGCATGGATGCGGGAAGCGTGTGAAGCATAAGCGGAATGCCCACCAAAGCAAGTGACACAAGCATTCGCCACGCCATATCCAGGTGAAATCCGAAGTCGCACATTCGCTCGCCCTCAAGAATGCGCGCGGCCAATTTCTGAGCTCGATCCGGGGAAAGATGCTCCTCGGTCAGCGCCATGGTCACAAAGCCGCCAAGCCCACCCACAAGAAGAAGGGATAGCAAAATTGTGATCACAAACATAAGAACCAAAAGCAGACCGATGAGGTCGTAATCAAAAAACGCTTGCATGACTACATACCCCAAAAAAGCGGGAAGCCAGCGCGCGATCAGCCGCGCCGAAATGCCAAGAGCACGCCCGTACCTATCCGAGCCTGTCACATAGTGGAAGAATTCTCTGCCGTCCACCGTCTCTCCGTCCACCATACGGATGGCCAGCCGATACGTTCCCAACCAAAGCGGCATCGCCAAAAGCCAGAACAACACCAAAATCAAAAGGTGCATCACAAACCACGCCAAAAACGTGTCAGCAATCTTACCGCCCGGAAGCATACGAAACGCCAGCATACAAAACCAGACCGCATAATATGTCAGGAAGGAAACCACCACCGAGGCAATTCCCGAAAGCACAAGGATCAGGCGGTTTGTGCCCGAGGCAAGCACCCGGCGTGCACACGCCCTCGCCGCCACGCGGCGCTCTCGCGGCGTTTCATGCAAAGAAAAAGCCAAGCACAGTCTCCCCCTCTCCCAAATAAAAATACATTCCTATTTATTTTATCACAAAATCCAAAAAAGTCAATACCCTCCCGAAAAAGGCACGCAATTTTAGGGTCAAAAAAGGCGTACCCAACGGGTACGCCTTGATTTTTCGGATCAGGAAACCTCTTCCAGAGCGATCAGCAGATCCTCAAGCTGCTGATCCCAAAGGTCGCGGTTACTGTCGATGGTATTCTGAATGTCGTGCTCGGACTGAAGCGGACGGAAGATGGCGCTGATGCCTCCCAGGCTGCTGGAAGACCAAGCAAAGCCGAAGGAGAACACAAAGGTATTCAGGATCTTATCGTACATCTCGGCGTCGGCCTGCTCGCGCGAATAATGACCCTTAAGCACCGTTCCGTAGTATACGGGAATTACCTGCTTATAGCTCTCGGCAGAGAGAAGCTCAAGCACCGCACTTACCATAGCGGCTCTCTCGGAGCTGAGGTTGGAGCAGATCGCAAGCGTACCTGCAGAGTTGGCCGCGCAGGTGCGGTAATCCTCCTGCTCCAGGTCATATTTCGGAATGGGAAGCACACCGTAGTTTACGGTGGAGGCCTTCATATCCGTACCGTAGCCCAAAGCCTGCGTAAGGAAAAGCACGTTGCCGTTGGGCATATCGGTCTCCTCAATGGTCACGTTTCCACCTACCACGATGCTGCACTCGTTGTTGAAGAGGTTGCGCACCTTCTCGTAAGCGGGCACGGTTCGGCTGTTAAGGAAAGCATACTCGGGCTCACCGTAAGCGTTGATTCTGGTGAAATCCAGACCCATCGCTACCACCCACGCATCCATCTGACCCGCGCCGTTGCCAAGGCTTCGGATGCCTACCACGTCGCCGTCGTCGGCAACACCGTTGGAGTTGCGGTCATCCCAGCAGTTGGTAACATACTGCGTCATCTTGTCGATGGTCCACTCACCGTCTCTTACCAGCTGGTAAAGAGAAGCATCCCGATCATCGGGGAAGGTCTCGTTGAAAAGGTCGCGGTTGAAGAATACACAGACACCGGAGGCCGCCTGGGTCAACGTCAGCGAGCCGCCCGCGAAGAACATCGCGCCGTACGTGCTCAGCTCGTCTACCATGGTCTGATTCCACCAGGGCTTTTCAAAATCCAGATATCCTCCGCCATCGGGCGTCAGCGAAAGCAGATTGTAATAAATGCCGTCCTTGGCAAGTGCTACGCCGTACGAAAGGTAGAAGCAAGCACCGTCAAAGTCGCCGGTGTTGGTCAGAACCGAAACCGAAAGCGTGTTGCTCCACTCGTTTCTCTGCTCATAGGCACCGGGCTGTGCGATCGAACGGATCTTGAGACCGAGACGCGACTCCACGTCGATGTTGCGGTAGTGGATGGCATCGTAGACCGGGTCGTTCTTGAGCTCCTCACAGGCAAGCTCATACGTGGAGAGCGCGCCCTCACGCACAAGGAAGGTAACCGTTTCACCGTTGTATTTGAGATCGGTGGGAACGGTGTCCTTGATCTGCTGACGGGGATCGTCATAGTTTTCCGTTGAGCTTCCCTTCTGATCCGTTGTCTCCTCCGGTGTATTGCCGCACGCGGCAAATACCGACAGCACCATCAGGAGCACAAGAAAAAGCGAAAGAAGTTTTGCAAATTTCATATGTTTACCCCTTTTTCATTATTTTACAGAATGATATTTATTATTTTAGCACAAGAAAAACAAAAAAACAAGAGGGTTTTTATATTTTTTACAAAAAAGCCGAGTCATCAGACTCGGCTTTTTATTTAAATCGGGCTCAGGAAACGTCCTCGAGTGCCAGGAGAAGATCGGTCAGATTCTGCTCCCACACATCCTTGTTACTATCGATGTAGTTCTGAATGTCATAATCGAACTGCAAACGACGGAAAATACCGCCGATTCCGCCAATACTCGAGCTGGAGTAGGCGAAGCCAAAGGAGAACACAAAGGAATTGAGAATGGTATCGTACATCTCCGCATCCGCCTGCTCGCGGGAATAGTGACCCTTAAGCACCGTCTCATAGTACACGGGAACCACCTGCTTGTAGCTCTCAGCCGAAAGCACCTCAAGCACCGCGCTTACCATAGCGGCTCTCGCATCGCCAAGGTTGGAGCAAACAGCAAGTGCCGAGGAGGAATTGCCGAAGCAGGTACGGTAATCATCCTGCTCCTCATCGTACTTCGGAACGGGAAGCACGCCGTAATTTACGGTGGAGGCCTTCATTTCCATACCGTAGTTAAGAGCCTGCGTCATAAACAGCACGTTGCCGTTGGGCATATCGGTCTCCCCCAGATCGTCCGCGGTGGCAATTACGATACCGCCTTCGTTGTTGAAGAGTGCCCTTACCTTCTCATAGGCCGGAACGGTCTGGCCGTTCACAAGCACAAGCTCAGGCTCGCCGTAGGCGTTGTTCTTGGTAATATCCAGTCCCATTCCGTAGATCCAAGCGTCCATAACGCCCGAGGCGTTACCGAGGCTTCGGATACCCACCACGTCGCCACTATCGGCAACGCCGTTGGAGTTGAGGTCATCCCAGCAATTGGAGACGTAGTCGGTCATCTTATCGATGGTCCACTTGCCGTCTCTTGCCAGCTGATAAAGCGTGGCGTCCCGCTCGTCGGGATATTTCTGGTTGAAGAGATCGCGGTTAAAGAACACGCAGGTACCGCCCGCCGCCTGCGAGATGGTCAGCGAGCCACCCGCAAAAAAGAGTGCGCCGTAAACGCTGAGCTCATCAACCTGCGATTGGTTCCACCAGGGCTTCTCGAAATCAAAATAGCCCCCCTCGTCCTTCGTAAGCGCGTTCAGATTGTAGTAAATGCCCTCCTTGGCAAGGCCCGCGCCCGTGGAGAGGTAGAAAGCCGCACCGTCATAGTCACCGGTGTTGGTCAGAACCGAGACCGAAAGAGAGTTGTTCCAGGTCGTTCTGTCCTCGTAGGTACCCGGCTGTACGATGGCCTTGATCTTAAGACCCAGACGGGTTTCCACGTCAATGTTTCGATAGTGGATGGCATCGTAAAGCGGGTCATTGAGAAGCTCCTCGCAAGCAAGCTCATACTGATACATGGTGTTCGAGCTTCCTCTTACCAGGAAGTTGACCGTTTCCCCATCGTATTTGAGATCTGCGGGAACGGTATCCGAAATCTCGTGACGGGAATCGTCCTTTCCTGCCGAGCCTTCCTGCTTCCCCGTGGTCTCCGCCAGTGTTCCTCCGCACGCAACCAGCACCGAAAGCAGCATCAAAATTACAAGAAAAAGCGAAAGGATCTTTGTAAATTTCATGAGTCTCCCCCTTTACTCCCCTTTGATTTTAGGTAATATTTTTATCATTGTATCATAAAAAAACAAAAAAAGCAAGAGACTACCCGTTTTTTTTGCAAAAAACAGGCGGCGCCCCCTCGTGGGGGTGCCGCCCATTCCTTTTCAGAATATCAAAATCACGATACCTCTTCAAGCGCAAGCAAAAGATCCGTCAACTTTTGTTCCCAAACATCCTTGTTACTGTCAATGGTGTTCTGAATGTCATAATCGAGCTGCAATTTACGGAAAATTCCGCTGATGCTGCCAAGACTCGAGGTCGAATAAGCAAAGCCAAAGGAGAACACTGCGGTCTCCAGGATGCGATCGTACATTTCGGCATCCGCCTGCTCGCGCGAGTAGTGACCCTTAAGCACGGTTCCATAGTATACGGGAAGAACCTGCTTATAGCTCTCGGCCGAAAGAAGCTCCAGAACCGCACTCACCATAGCGGCTCTGCTTTCACTGAGGTTCGAGCAGATCGCAAGTGCCGAGGCGATGTTACCAAAGCAGGTACGGTAATTATCCTGCTCCTCATCGTACTTCGGAATGGGAAGCACGCCGTAGTTTACGGTGGACTCCTTCATTTCCTTACCGTAGTTGACAACATTGGGCATGAACATAACGTTGCCGTTGGGCATATCGGTTTCACCCAAATCGGCCTGGCTGGCAATAAGCAGACCGCCCTCGTTGTTGAAAAGTGCACGCACCTTCTCATAGGCAGGAACGGTTTGACCGTTCACAAGCACAAGCTCGGGCTCCCCGTAAGCATTGTTTTTGGTAATATCCAATCCCATCGCGTATATCCAGGCATCCATAACACCCGAAGCGTTGCCGAGATTACGGATTCCTACCACGTCACCGTTATCGGCAACACCGTTGGAGTTGAGGTCGTCCCAGCAATTGGATACGTAATCGGTCATCTTATCAATGGTCCATTTGCCATCTCTCACCAGCTGATACAGCGCGGTATCCCGATCGTCGGGATATTTCTGATTGAAGAGATCGCGGTTAAAGAAGACACAGGCGGTATTCTGTGCCTGGGTAATGGCCAGCGAGCTGCCCGCAAAGAAGAGGGCACCGAACACGCCGAGCTCCTCGGTCATCGACTGATTCCACCAGGGCTTTTCAAGATCAAGATAGCCTGCCTCATCCTTGGTCAGCGTGAAAAGGTTGTAATAGATACCGTCCTTGGCAAGTCCCGCTCCGGCAGAAAGATAGAAGGCCGCTCCGTCAAAGTCACCGGTGTTGGTGAGCACCGAGGTCGAAAGCGTGTTACACCACTCCGTCTGATCCTCCCACGTGCCGGGCTGCTCAACGGTGCGGATCTTCAGTCCAAGACGCGCCTCCACGTCGATATTACGGTAATGGATCGCATCGTAAAGCGGGTCGTTGAGAAGCTTCTCACAGGCCAGCTCATATTTATGGGAATCACTGCTGTTTCCGCGCACCAAAAAGGTCACCGTTTCGCCGTTGTAATTCAAATCAAGCGGGACGGTGTCTGCAATCTCGTCACGGTCATTCGCAATCGGCTTCTTGCCTTCTCCCGTTGTTTCCACCGGATCGCCGCCACACGCAGCGAACGCCGAGGTTAACATCAAAAGTACCAGCAAAAGTGAAAGGATTCGTAAAATTTTCATTGGTCACTCTCCCATGTTTTTTTTCATTATATCATATCTTTTCCGGAAATGCAAGTTTATTTTTGAAAAGCAAAAGGGGGGCTGCCCTGCAACCCTCCTTATGTTTACTGACCTCCTCAGGAAACCGCTTCAAGCGCCAAAAGCAGGTCATCGAGCTTTGCGTTCCAGGAATCCTTGTTACTGTCGATGTGATTCTGAATATCAAAGCTCGGCGTCAGATCGCGGAAAATAGCGCCCAGACCGCCAAGGGACAGCGACGAATAAGCAAAGCCAAAGGAGAAGACAAACGAATCAAGGATGCGGTCATACATCTCGGCATCTGCCTGCTCACGCGAGTACTGACCCTGCAGGATGGTTCCGTAGTATACGGGAATGACCTGCTTGTAGCTCTCGGCCGACAGCACCTCAAGCACCGCACTCACCATCTCAGCACGGCTGTCGCTGAGGTTGGAGCAAACGGCAAGAGCCGAGGCTACGTTACCGAATCCGATGTGATAATTCTCCTGCGCCTCATCGAACTTGGGCGCGGGAAGCACACCGTAGTTGACCTTGGACTCCCGCATTTTCGTACCGTAGTCCAGCGTTTCGGGGAAGAACAAAACGTTTCCGTTCTGAATGCTGGTCTCTGCGGACTCCTCATCTGCCGAAAGCATCAGAAGAGCGCCGGGGTTGCTGCCGAAGATGTTACGCATTTTTTCAAATGCGGGGACAGTCTGCGAATTGAGAAGTGAAATCTCGACCTCACCGAACATATCGGTTTCGGTCAGTCTCAGACCCATAGCGGGGATCCAGGCATCCAGCTTTGAGCCGTCACCGCCCGGAAGTGCACCACTGCGTGCGCCGACGATGTCACCGTCATCGACCACACCGTTGGAATTCACGTCGGTCCATACCTGCGAAACGTAGTCTGCCATTTTATCCGCCGTCCACTCGCCGTCTCTTACCAGCTGATAAAGTGTGGCATCTCTCTCCTCGGGAAATCTCTCATTAAAAAGATCGCGGTTAAAGAAGACGCAGTTGCCGTTGGCCACCTGCGAGATGGTCAGCGAGCCGCCTGCAAAAAAGAGTGTGCCGAAAATACCAAGCTCCGAAACAAGCGACTGGTTCCACCAGGGCTTGGAGAAATCAAGATATCCGCCAACTCCCGTTTCCAGATCACAAAGATTGTAGAAAATACCGTCCTTTGCAAGCGGCGAGCCGGTCGAAAGGTAGAAGGCTGTACCGTCATAGTCACCGGTATTGGTGAGAACCGAGGTCGAAAGGCGCTCGTTCCACGCGGTACGCGAATTAAAGTCGCCGGCCTGTCCCACCGTTTTGATGGCAACACCAAGGCGCGTTTCCACATCGATGTTGCGGTAATGGATGGCATCGTAAAGCGGGTTGTTCAAAAGCTCCTCACAAGCCAGCTCATACTTATAAAGATCGTTTTCCGTGCGGACAAAGAAGGTGACCGTCTCACCGTCGTAATTCAGACTCAGCGGAACCGAGTCCTCGATCTCGTCGCGGCCGTTATTATCGGTTGGCTGCTTATTCGTGCCCGTTGTCTCGGCCGGCCTTCCGCCGCACGCGACAACCGCTGACGCAAGCATCAGAAGCACCAGAAAAAGTGAAAGAATTCGTATAGCTTTCATAAAATCCCCCTTTATAAATTACAAGGATATATTTTTATTATAAAGCAATCCGACTTAAAAGTAAAGCCCAAAACAGACAAAAAAACTTAGAAAACAGACAAATTTTCGAAGCTACCCCTTATTCAGCAACAACGGTGAGCGTACTGTTTTTGGGGATATCGTATTGCTTTCCTCCCCAGATAAGGCGACCGCCGTCAAGCTCGGAGTTGACCGTCACACGGTTTCCCTCCACCGATACGCGGATATCGCCGCGCACCGTGGGAACCGTTCCCGAGAAGGCCGTGTAGAGGCCGTGCTCGGGCGCAACCGTAAACGTCTCGTAGGCGGGCGTTGTGGGAGAAACACCCAGGCAGTAGCGTCCCAGAAGGTAAATGGGGCCGCAGGACCAGGCGTGACAGAGAGACTTGCCGTAGGGCTCGCCGTACATCGCGTAATGCTGGTCTCCGAACTGTGTGGGATCATACTGCTCCCACGCCGATGTAGCCCCCAGGGCCAGCATACCGCCCCAATACTGCTCCATAAAGCTCTGGGCATCGGCAAGATATCCCAGCTTACAAAGCGCCGCCAGCTCATAGATCTTGAAGTAAGGCGTTGTAATGGAGCGAACGGCATCGTTCCTAAGCACATGCTTCAGGATACGGTTCTGTCGGTCGCCGTCCACCAGATCAAACAGGATGGCGAAAATGTTGCCGTGACGGGAAACGTTTTCCTTGCCGGAGGTATAGCAATCGATGAAGCAGCCTCTGTCATCGCGCCAATATCGTTCCAGGATCACGCGGCGCAAGTCCTCCGCACGCTTCTCATAGAGAGCGGGATCCTCCCCGACAAGCGGGCACAGGCGCGCCATGCAGCGATGGGCCTGCCACAACAGGATCTGCTCGGCAGCAAGAGGGCCCGACTTATCCATAATGGACCAATCGATAAAGAGCCAGTCGCCCGGACGGGACACCATTTGTCCGTCCCCGTCCAGACGCGACAGCACAAAATCGTACAAAAGGCGAATTCGGTTCCAGTGAGTACAGACAAACTCCACGTCGCCGAAGGAAAGATAATATTCCCAAATCGCAATCAAGGTGAGTGTGGAATAATCGTTGATATTGTTGACGTGAGACAGAGCAAAATCCTTGGGCAGGAGCGCCAGAAGCGAGCGTCTGCCCACCTCCCGATCGGCAAACAGGTAGTCCCCGATCATCAGCGACTCGCGCACGTCACCGCCCCAGACCCAGCGATCGCGCTTGATTCCGTCGAAATAAAATTCGCGGGAACAAAGATGGAAGGTGTAGGCGCATACGTCATAGATACGCTCCACCTCAGGTCGGTCACAGGAAAAGCGGCCGCGCGGCTTCACATCCAGCATCTCGGTGATGGCGTGAACACGTATCGGCGAAGCACCGACCACACGGACAAAGCGAAAGCCGCGCGCCGTGAGCTGTGCCTCGGTTTTCCCCGAAATCTCCTCCCACACGGTACAGTGACGGTAACCTCTTCCCTCCATCGCCTCGCCTCGGCACTCTCCATAATAGACCGAGTAGCTCTCCTCGGGATTCATACCCTCCAGAACGACGGAGGCAAACACCTCGCGTCCGAAATCGTACAAAAGGCCGCCCTCCACGACCTGCTCGTCTTCGGGATAGATCTCGGTGCGGACAAAGGGAAAGCGCTCGGGATCCTCATCGGGCGAGCAATAGGCAGGAATACAGCCAACCGAGGCCGGCACCGAACGCGCGTGCAGCGTAGCCGTCCATTCTTCATCGGTCACAAGCCCCTCGCTGTCAATAAACAGGCACGGAAGTCCCCGAAAATTTTGTATGCGAACCTTCAGCTTGTGCTCACCGGGAGCCACATAAACCGGCGCATCAAGCGGAAGAATATCACCGTCCATACAGACCTGCCCCTCCCCGTGAGCCACACAGGTAAAGGTAAACGCCTTCTCAGCGGTAAAATTTCGGTTGAATTCAACAACGTTATATAATGCGGGAATATGCCACACAGCAGGACAGACCGTGCCGTACTGCTCGCGACGGGCGTGAACCTCGCGGTTGTGAAAAACCTCGTATTCCCCCTCATACCAGATCCATTTTGCTCGCATAAGACTCTCCTTACATTTGAAATCGTTTTTTTTATTTTATCACGCCGCCGGGTGTCTGTCAAGAAAAAAAGCCGTACAAGCAAAGAAAAACCGCCCGAAGCCGGGCGGTTTTTCTTTGAATCTTTACGAAATATCCGACAAAGCGGACAGTAAACTGGTCAACTGGTTATTCCAAGAGTCCTTATTACTGTCGATAAAGTTCTGAATGTCGTACTCGGAATCCAGACGGCGGAAGATACCGCTGATACCGCCAAGGCTTCCCGTCGACCAAGCGAAGCCGAAGGAGAAGACGAAGGAGTTCAGAATGGTATCGTACATCTCTGCGTCTGCCTGCTCACGGGAGTAGTGACCCTTAAGTACCGTTCCGTAGTATACGGGGATAACCTGCTTGTAGCTCTCAGCCGAAAGCACCTCAAGCACGGCACTTACCATAGCTGCTCTGCTGTCACTGAGGTTGGAGCAAACGGCAAGCGCGGAGGCGGCGTTGGCAAAGCAAGTACGGTAATCCTCCTGATCCTCATTGTACTTCGGAATGGGAAGCACGCCATAATTTACGGTAGAGGACTTCATATCTGCACCGTAGCCAAGCGACTGCGTGAAGAACAGAACGTTACCGTTGGGCATCGAGGTGTCCTCGTGGTTGGCCTCGCCGGCGGGAATAAATCCGCCCGGATTGTTAAAGATGCCGCGCACCTTCTCGTAAGCGGGAACGGTGTGGCTGTTAAAGAGAACCA
>CAJGDZ010000053.1 GCA_904502055.1 uncultured Clostridia bacterium
CCCGAGGAAAGAAAGATCCAGCGTTTGTTCCGCAATCCCGAGGTCACGCGTCTGATCAAGCGATGCAATGACTTTGGTGCGGGCGGCGTTTCGGTTGCCATCGGCGAGCTGGCCGACGGCCTTAGAATCGATCTTGACGCCGTACGCAAGAAGTACGACGGTCTTGACGGTACCGAGCTTGCCATCTCCGAATCGCAGGAAAGAATGGCGGTCGTCGTTGAGGCGAAGGACGCTGAACAATTCATCGCATTTGCCGAGGAAGAAAACCTTGAGGCCTACCTTGTTGCCGTAGTAACAAAGGAAGCCAGAATGGTTATGAGCTGGAAGGGTCAGACCATTGCCGACCTCAGCCGCGAGTTCCTCAATACCAACGGTGCCAACAAGCATACCACCGTTGAGGTCAACGAAAAGGATCTCTCGGTCTTCTCGAGAGCTCTGTATCCCGATCTCCGCACGATGGCGGCAGATCTTAAGACCGCAAGCCGTCGCGGCCTTGTCGAGCGCTTTGACGGCTCGATCGGTGCAGGCTCTGTGCTGATGCCCTTCGGCGGCAAGACCCAGAAGACCCCCGCACAGGCAATGGCGGCGCTTCTTCCCACCCTTCCCGGTCAGAAGACCTCCAGCGCCAGCGTTATGGCTTGGGGACTGGATCCCGATACCATGAGCGTTGACCCCTACACGGGCGCACACGCCGCCGTTTACAATTCGGTCGCCAAGATCGTGGCGGCAGGTGCCGACTATAAGGACGCGTACCTTACGCTTCAGGAGTTCTTTGAAAAGCTGAAGACCGAGCCGACTCGCTGGGGCAAGCCCTTTGCCGCCCTTCTGGGTGCTATGGACGCTCAGCTGGAGCTGAGCCTTGCTGCCATCGGCGGTAAGGACTCGATGTCGGGAAGCTTCCTGGATAAGGACGTTCCTCCGACGCTGATCTCCTTTGCCATCGCGCCCATCAAGGCCGAAAACGTCATCTCGCCCGAATTTAAGGCAGCCGGACACCCGGTTTACCTCTTTGCTCCGAAAAACGAAACACCCGACGCCACAATGGCGGCCTGGGAGGAGTTCCACACGCTGTGCACAGCCGGTAAGGTAAAGGCTGCTTGGGCGGTCGAAAACGGCATCGGCGAGGCGGTTATGAAGATGTCCTTCGGTAACGAGATCGGATTCAAGGCTACGGCAGATACCCAAAACTGGCACAACACTATGATGTATGACTTCATTGTGGCCGAGCTTGACGGAGAGATTGAGGTCAAGAACGCGGTCAAGATCGGTGAAACGACCGAAGCGGCCGAGATCGTTCTCGGCGAGGATAAGGCAACGATCGCCGAGCTTGTTGCACTGAACGAGGCAACGCTTGAGGGCGTATTTGCCACCTTTGTGCCCGAAAAGAAGGTGGATCTTCCCACCTTTGCCTATACCGAGGGTAAGAGCATTGCTCCTGCTGTAAAGAAAGCGCGTCCGCGCGTTCTCATTCCCGTATTCCCCGGCACAAACTGCGAGTATGACTCCGCAAAGGCGATGGAAAATGCGGGTGCTGAGGCGGACATCGTGGTCATTCGTAACCTGACCTCGGAGGACGTTTCCCGTTCGATCGAGATCGTTGCCGAGAAGATCGCAAATTCGCAGATGATCTTTATCCCCGGCGGCTTCTCGGGCGGTGACGAGCCCGACGGCTCGGCGAAGTTCATCACCTCCTTCTTCCGCAACCCCGAGATCAAGGAGCAGGTGAGCAACCTTCTTGACAAGCGCGACGGACTCATGTGCGGCATCTGCAACGGCTTCCAGGCACTGATCAAGCTGGGACTTGTTCCGTACGGCAAGATCATCGACACCGACGAGAACTGTCCTACGCTCACCTATAACACCATCGGACGTCACCAGTCCAAGCTTGTACGCACGAGAGTTTGCACCAACAAGTCCCCGTGGTTGGCAGGCACCAAGGTCGGTGAGATCTACACCGTTCCGATCTCGCACGGTGAGGGACGCTTCCTCGCGTCCGACGAGCTTGTAAAGGAGCTTGCCGCAAACGGACAGATCGCTACGCAGTACGTTGACCTTGACGGCAATCCCACCATGGACACCGCCTTTAACCCCAACGGCTCGATCGCCGCGATCGAGGGTATCCTCTCGCCCGACGGACGTGTCATCGGTAAGATGGGCCACTCCGAGCGTATCGGAAAGGATCTGTATCGCAACGTCATCGGCGAATACGATATGCATCTGTTTGCCTCGGCTGTAAAATATTTTAAGTAATAGGAGCACGCCATGAGCTACAAATCGGATATTGAAATTGCACAGGAGTGCCAAATGAAGCACATCTCCGAGATTGCCAAGAAGGCACACGTCGACCCAAAGTACGTGGAGCAGTACGGCAATTACAAGGCAAAGATCGATCTTTCGCTTTTGAAGGAATCCGACCGCAAGGACGGAAAGCTTATTCTTGTCACCGCCATTACCCCCACCCCCGCGGGTGAGGGTAAGACCACCACCACCATCGGTCTTGCCGACGGTCTTTCCCGCATCGGCAAGGACGTAACGGTGGCGCTTCGTGAGCCGTCGTTGGGTCCGGTATTCGGCGTCAAGGGCGGCGCGGCCGGCGGCGGATACGCGCAGGTCGTTCCGATGGAGGACATCAACCTGCATTTCACCGGTGACTTCCACGCCATCGGCGCGGCAAACAACCTTCTTGCCGCTATGCTTGACAACCACATCCAGCAAGGAAACGCGCTGGGAATCGATCAGAGAAAGATCACCTGGAGGCGCTGCGTGGATATGAATGACCGTCAGCTCCGCCAGGTGGTGGACGGTCTTGGCGGAAAGGCCAACGGCGTTCCGCGTGAGGACGGCTTCGACATCACCGTAGCCTCCGAGATCATGGCCGTTCTTTGCCTCTCCTCGTCGATCACCGACCTTAAGGAGCGCCTCTCGCGCATCATCGTGGGCTACACCTATGACGATAAGCCCGTAACCTGCGGCGAGCTCAAGGCGGCAGGGGCAATGACAGCACTTCTGAAGGACGCCCTTAAGCCCAATCTCGTACAGACGCTGGAGGGCACGCCCGCCTTTGTGCACGGCGGTCCCTTTGCCAACATCGCACACGGCTGTAACTCGGTTATGGCTACGCGTATGGCTCTGAAGATGGGAGACTACGCCATCACCGAGGCCGGCTTTGGTGCCGATCTTGGTGCGGAAAAGTTCCTGGACATCAAGTGCCGCATGGCGGGACTTGTTCCGAGTGCCGTCGTTGTGGTGGCAACCGTTCGCGCCCTCAAGATGCACGGAGGACTTCCCAAGACCGAGCTTGCCACCGAGGATCTCGCGGCGCTGGAGCGCGGCATTCCCAACCTTCTTCGCCACGTTTCCAACATCAAAAACGTATATAAGCTTCCCTGCGTGGTGGCGGTCAACCGCTTCCCCACCGATACCGATAACGAGATCGATTTTATCATCGACAAGTGCAAGGCGCTGGGCGTAAACACCGTTCTCTCCACCGTCTGGGCAGAGGGCGGCAAGGGCGGCGAGGCGCTTGCGCGCGAGGTGGTTCGTCTTTGCGAGGAGGAAACGGGTGACTTCACCTATTCTTATGAGCTTGACGGAAGCATTGAAGAAAAGATCGAGGCGGTTGTTAAAAAGGTCTACGGCGGTGACGGCGTTGCCTTCCTGCCTGCGGCCAAAAAGCAGATCGATACGCTCACCGCGCTTGGCTTTGCCAACTGCCCCATTTGCATTGCCAAGACACAGTACAGCTTCTCGGACGATCCCACCAAGCTCGGTGCACCCGAGGGCTTTACGGTTACAGTCCGTAACGTCAAGGTATCTGCCGGTGCCGGCTTCCTTGTGGTGCTGACGGGTGACATTCTCACCATGCCCGGTCTCCCCAAGGTTCCTGCCGCCGAAAAGATTGACGTCGACGAGAACGGCAAGATCACGGGCTTATTCTGATTTTTCATCGGAGGCTGTCGTCAAAAGGGGCGACAGCCTCTCCCTTTTTTAAAAAACATATCCTTTTTTGCCATAACACCGTTAAATTCTTTCCAATATCTATTGACAAGAGACTTCTTTTGTGATATCATATTACTACGCTAAAGCGTTGAAGTGAAACGCGTGCTTTTTTAATCACGGAGGACATAGTATGTCGATCGATTCCACCCTTCTCAAAAGCGAAGAAAAGGTTATTCTCAAGCTTCGCGGACTTTACAGAAAATACGGATATACCCATTTTAAAATGAGCAAATTCGAGGAATACGACCTGTACGCCACCAACAAGGAATTTTTGGTGTCGGACAGCGTCATTACCTTTACCGATACCAGCGGCAAGCTGATGGCTCTCAAGCCTGACGTTACGCTCTCCATCGTCAAGAATTCGGCGGACGTGACGGGGCTTGTCAACCGTTTTTATTACAATGAAAACGTCTACCGCATTTCGGATAAAACCCACCACTATAAGGAAATTATGCAGACGGGCCTTGAGTGCATCGGCGACCTTACGCCCTACCACTTTTGCGAGGTCGTGCGCCTGGCGGCTATGAGCCTTGGTGCCATCTCCGAGGGCTCGGTGCTCAACGTCTCACACCTTGGCGTCATTTCGGCGGCACTGGACGGACAGGAGTTCGGCGTGGGACGCGGCGAGCTTCTCTCCTGCATCGAAAACAAAAACACGGGCGGTGTTCGTGCGCTTTGCGAGCAGTATGACATCGGCCCTGCGCGCACCGCCTTTCTTGAGGCGCTTACCGCGGCTTACGGTGAGCCGAAGGAGGTGCTGGCCACCCTTCGTACAAAGACCAAGGAGAAAAAGATTCTTGCCGCGCTTGAGGAGTTTGAAAGCATTCTCGCGCTTTGCGGCGAGATCGATGGCGTTCGCCTTTCGGTAGACTTCTCTCTGGTCAGCGATATGAATTACTACAACGGTCTTACCTTCTGCGGCTACGTAAAGGACGTTCCTACGAGCGTGCTTCGCGGCGGTCAGTACGACAAGCTGATGGAAAAGATGGGCAAGACCTCACGCGCCATAGGCTTTGCCGTATACCTTGACCTTCTTGAGCGTCTCGAAAAGAAAAGCGAATATGACGTGGACGTGCTTCTCCTTGTTTCCGAGAGCACGCCGACCGATGCCATTCTGAAGGAGACCGCGGCGCTGATCGCGGAGGGAAAAACCGTTTCGGTGCAGACAAGAACGCCCGAAAAGCTGAGATACAAGCAAACAAAAACACTCGGAAAGGAGAGCCTGTGATGGGACAAATGCTTCAGATCGCCCTGCCTAAGGGCAGGCTTGGCGAAAAGGTGTTCAAAATGTTTGCCGCCGCAGGCTTTGATTGCCCCGAGGCACTTGAGGATACACGAAAGCTGATCTTTGAAAACGCCGAGGCAGGCGTTTGCTTCTTTTGGGTCAAGCCCTCGGACGTAGCTATTTACGTCGAACGCGGCGCGGCCGACGTCGGCGTTGTGGGAAAGGACATTTTGATGGAATACAAGCCGGAGCTGTTCGAGCTTCTGGATCTTGAGGTGGGCAAATGCCGTCTGGCCGTGGCCGGCAAAAAGGGCTTTTACGATTCCACCGAGCACACGCTCCGCGTGGCCACCAAATTCCCAAGCATAACGATGGAATACTACGGCAAAAAATGCCGTGACATTGACATCATCAAGCTCAACGGCTCGATCGAGCTGGCCCCCATTCTGGGGCTTTCCGACGTCATTCTGGATATTGTGGAGACCGGAAAGACGCTTTTGGAAAACGATCTCGAGCCCTTTGAGACCGTGGCCGAGGTCAGCGCACGCCTTGTGGCCAATCGCTCGGCGTTTCAGTTTAAAAACAAGGAGATCCAAAGACTCCTTGAAGGACTCAAAGCACAGGTGGAGGCAAAAAGATGATCCGCATACTTGATTATAAGCAAATGGAAAACAAGGAGATCTTCGCGCGCATGGCGCCTAAAAGTCAGGTAGAGGACGTTGTATCGGAGATCCTGGAGGACGTAAAAAACAATGGCGACGAGGCACTTTTCCGCTACTGCGAAAAATTTGACCGTGCCAAGCTCACCTCGCTTGAGGTCACAGATGCGGAATTCGAGGAGGCAATGGCAAAGGTCGACGCCGACTTCATTCGCATTCTGAAGGAGGCCGCCGCCAACATTCACCGCTTCCACAGCGCACAAAAGCGCGAGGGCTTCACCTTAAAAAGCGAAAACGGCGTCATCGTCGGTCAGCGCATCCTTCCCATCGAAAAGGCCGGTCTTTACGTACCCGGCGGCACCGCCGCTTATCCCTCGACCGTCCTTATGGACAGCATTCCCGCCAAGATCGCGGGATGCCGTGAGATCGTAATGGTCACGCCCCCAAGTGCGGACGGCAAGATCGCCGCTCCCATTCTGGCGGCGGCAAGGATCGCAGGTGTAGACCGCGTGTTCAAGATCGGCGGTGCACAGGCAATCGCCGCTCTGGCATACGGCACCGAGAGCGTGCCGCGCGTGGACAAGATCGTCGGCCCCGGCAACGCCTTTGTGGCAGAAGCCAAAAAGCAGGTGTTTGGACAGGTGTCCATCGATATGATCGCAGGACCAAGTGAGATTTTGGTCATTGCCGACGGCAAGGCAAGCGCCAAAAACGTGGCGGCCGACCTTCTCTCGCAAGCCGAGCACGACAAGCTGGCCAGCGCGGTTCTGGTTACCGACAGCGGCGAGCTGGCTCTGGCCGTCCGAGACGAGCTTGAGCGTCAGATCCCACTTTTGGAACGCGCAGAGATCGCACGCGCCTCGATCGAGAACGCGGGCAAGATCCTTGTGGTCGCGTCGATCGACGAGGCCATTGAGATGGCCAATGCCCTGGCCCCCGAGCACCTGGAGCTTTGCCTGGATAACCCCTTTGATTATCTGGACAAGGTACAAAACGCCGGCTCGGTCTTTCTCGGCCGAAGCTGCCCCGAAGCGCTTGGTGACTACTATGCAGGCCCCAACCACACGCTTCCCACCAGCGGAACGGCACGCTTTTCCAGCCCGCTCTCGGTGGACGATTTTATCAAGAAATCCCAGTTTATCTACTACCCCGACGACGCTTTTCGTGCGGTAGCGAATGACGTGGACCGCTTTGCGCGTGAGGAGGGACTCACGGCGCACGGACGAAGCGCAACCATACGTCTGGAGGACAAAACATGAGTCAATTTTTCACAAGCCGCCTGTCGGCTCTCCGCCCCTACACACCGGGCGAGCAGCCAAAGGATACGGTATACATCAAGCTCAACACCAACGAGTCGCCCTTTCCCCCGTCCGAGAGCGTGCAAAGGGCGGTGGCAGACGAGGCGGCAAGGCTTCAGCTTTACTCCGACCCCGAATGCCGTGACTTAAACCGTACTGCCGCCGACTTTTTCGGCGTGGGCACCGATCAGATCCTTATGACCAACGGCTCGGACGAGATCCTCAACTTTGCCTTTATGGCGTTTGGCGACGAGCAAAATCCCTTTGCTTTTCCAAGCATCTCCTACGGCTTTTATCCCGTGTTTGCGGCACTGAACCGCGTGCCTGCCAAGCCCATTCCGCTTGGGAAGGATTTCCGCATCAACGTTTCGGACTACAAAGAAATCGGTGCCAATATCGTGATTGCCAACCCCAACGCGCCGACGGGACTGTATCTCGGACTTGACGAAATCGAATTTCTGCTCAAAAGCAACCGCGACCACGTCGTGGTCATTGACGAGGCGTACATCGACTTCGGCGGCGAAAGTGCCATTTCACTGATCCCGAAATATGACAATCTCCTGGTCACACGCACCTTCTCCAAGTCCTATTCGCTGGCGGGTGCACGCCTTGGCTTTGGCATCGGCTCCCCATCGCTTATCGCAGATCTTAACACCATCAAATACTCCACCAATCCCTACAACGTCAACCGTATGACCATGGCGGCCGGCAAAGCGGCGCTTCTGGATTCGGCGTATTACCGCGAGGGCTGTGATAAGATCATGAAAACGCGCGAGAGAACGCGCGAGGCACTTTTGGCGCTTGGCTTTACGGTGACCGACTCCAAGACCAACTTCCTGTTTGCCGCGCACGACAAGATCGGCGGCAAGGAGCTGTACCTTGCTCTTAAACAAAACGGAATTCTCGTCCGCCACTTTGATCTGCCCGAAATTGAGCGTTACAACCGCATCACCATCGGCACCGACGAGCAAATGGACATTCTTCTCGAAACAATAAAATCCATTTTGAAAGGAATCTGAATATGAGAATCGGAAAAATTGAACGAAGAACCAACGAGACCGACATTTCCCTTACCCTTTCGCTTGACGGAAGCGGCATCGTAGACATCAAGACCGACTGCGGCTTTCTTGGGCATATGCTCACGCTGTTTGCCGCACACGGCGGCTTTGACCTCACGCTCCGCTGCACGGGCGACGCCAAGGTTGACTACCATCACACGGTGGAGGACGTCGGCATTTGCCTCGGGCGCGCCTTTGCACAGGCTATCGGCGACAAAAAGGGCATCACGCGCTACGGCGACCGCCTTCTCCCGATGGACGAGACGCTGATCCTGTCTGCCGTTGACATTTCGGGACGCGGCGGCCTCTTTATGGACATCGAGCTTACCAAGGAAAAGGTGGGCGACTTTGATACCGAGCTTGTGGAGGAATTCTTCATTGCCTTTACCCGTAATTCGGGCGTTACGCTCCACGTCAAGCAAATGAGCGGCAAAAACACCCACCACATCATTGAGGGAATCTTCAAGTCGGTGGCGCGTGCGCTTTCGGCCGCTTCGCGCATTGACGAGGCGAACGCCGGCATTCTTCCCTCCACCAAAGGAGTACTTTGATGACCGTTATCGTTGACTACGGCGTAGGAAATCTCTTTTCTCTTACCAGCTCCTTTGCCTTTATCGGCGAGGAGGTTACGGTCAGCGGAGAGAGAGAGGTGATCGCCTCGGCGGAGCGTCTGCTTTTGCCGGGAGTGGGTGCCTTTGCCGATGCCGCCGCCAAGCTCCGTGAGAAGGGGCTGGATACGCTGCTGACTGAAAAGGCGGCAAGCGGCACGCCGCTTATGGGTATTTGTCTGGGCATGCAAATGCTGTTTGAGAAAAGCTATGAATACGGCGAGCACGAAGGACTATCGCTCATTGACGGAACGGTTCGTCCCATTGAGGAACAGATCCCGAGTGGGCTCAAGATTCCCCATATCGGCTGGAACGCTCTGCACCTTAAGGGGAAAAAGCACCCCATTTTCCGTCACATTGAGGACGGGGACTGCGTGTACTTTGTTCACTCTTACTCCGGTGTGGACTGTGCCTCCGACACGATTGCCACCACCGAATACGGCGCGCCGCTTACGGCGGCCGTTGCACGGGGCAACGTATGCGGATGCCAGTTTCACCCCGAAAAGAGCGGCAAGGTGGGTCTTGCCATTCTCAAGGGCTTTTGTGAATGGGAGGGTAAGATATGAACATTTTTCCCGCAATCGACCTCTATGGCGGCAAGGCCGTCCGACTCCTTAAGGGAGACTACAACCAAATGACGGTCTACAGCGATTCGCCGCTCTCGGTGGCTAAGGATTTTTCCGCCAAGGGTGCAGAGTTCATACACCTGGTGGATCTTGAGGGCGCGCGCGACGGCAATACGCCCAACCTCGGCACCGTAGAAAGGATCGTAAAAAACACCGATCTCTTCAGCGAGATCGGCGGGGGCATCCGCGATATGCAGACCGTGGAAAAATACCTTTCGGTAGGCGTGGACCGTGTCATTCTCGGCACCGCCGCCGTTACCGACCGCGCGTTTCTGGAAAAGGCCATTGCCACCCACGGCGAAAAAATTGCCGTAGGTGTGGACATTCGCGACGGCTTTGTGGCCATCAAGGGCTGGACCGAGCTTTCTGCGCTTACGCTGCACGAATTCTGCAAAGACCTTGAGGCGCTTGGCGTTCGCACGCTGATCTGCACCGACATCTCGCGTGACGGCAATATGCGCGGCACCAACCGCGCGCTCTACAAGGAAATGAGCGAGCGTTACCAAATGCAGATCGTCGCCTCGGGCGGCGTTTCCTCGCTGGACGACGTCCGCGCGCTTTCCGAGCTCTCGCTTTACGGCGCGATCATCGGCAAGGCCTACTACACCGGTGCGATCGATCTTAGACAGGCAATCGAGGTGGCAAAATGATTACAAAGCGTATTATTCCCTGCCTGGATGTCCGTGACGGACGCGTGGTCAAGGGCGTGAATTTCAAAGGACTTCGCGACGTTTCCTCGCCCGTGGAGCTGGCACGCTACTACAGCGACTGCGGCGCGGACGAGCTGGTGTTTTACGACATCACCGCTTCCTTTGAGGGGCGTGCGCTGTTTACCGACATTCTGCGCGAGGTCGCAAGCTCGATCTTTATTCCGCTGACTGTCGGTGGCGGCATCAACTCCGTGGAGGATTTTGACCGCGTGCTGAAATGCGGCGCGGACAAGGTCAGCGTCAACTCGGGCGCGATCCGTAACCCCGCCATCATAGGCGAGGCGGCAAAGCGCTACGGCGACCAGTGCGTGGTGCTTTCCGCAGACGTCAAGCGCGTGGACGGTGTGTTCCGCGTGTTCGCCAAGGGCGGACGCGAGAATACC
>CAJGDZ010000054.1 GCA_904502055.1 uncultured Clostridia bacterium
GCGTCTTCTGCATGGCGGGCAGCTGCTCAAAGGGCACTTCCACGCCCATATCGCCGCGCGCGACCATGATGCCGTCGCAGTACTGGCAAATTTCCTCAATGTTGTCCACGCCCGACTGGTTTTCGATCTTGGCAATCAGCTCGATGTGCTCGGCACCCAGATCGTGCATATAATTGCGGACGTCGATAAGATCCTGCTTGCAGGAAACGAAGGAGCAGGCAATGTAGTCAATGCCGTTGTCCACGCCGAACTTGATGTCCTTTTTGTCCTGCTCGGAGAGATAAGGCTGCTTCATCACCTTGCCGGGGAAGCTCATGCTCTTGCGGTCGGAAAGCTCGCCACCGCAAACCACCTTGCACTCGATGTTCGCACCGTCGATCTTATCTACAAGGAAGGACAAAAGTCCGTTGTTCAGCAGAATGGTGTCGCCCACGGAAAGCTCACGGGGAAGCCTGTTATAGCTGACCGATACGCGCTCGCGGTTTCCCACGACCTCGTCGGTGGTAAAGGTAAATCGGTCGCCGTCCGACAGGAGGATCTTTCCGCCCTCAAAGGTCTTGATGCGGTATTCCGGCCCCTTGGTGTCCAGCATAATGGCAATGGGGAGTCCCAGCTCCTTGCGCACCTCTTTGACAAGGTCGATCCGTTTTTGATGATCGGCGTGCGTGTTATGAGAAAAGTTCATCCGGGCCACGTTCATACCGGCGCGGCAAAGCCCGGTGATGATCTCTTTGGTCTCGCTGGCAGGTCCCAGCGTGCATACGATTTTGGTTTTACGCATATCTGTCTCCTATTAAATTATGTTATAAAAATCAATTTATTGTGATTATATCACATTTTATGAGAAAATACAAGGTCTTTACTGAAATTGGTGTAATTTTGAAAAGTGGTGAATGATTCATGAAGTCACAAGGAAATGGATAGAAAAACGGGGAAATTGTGGCAAAAGTGGGGGATGAGAGTCAAAATATGCCGCTTTTGGCAGGATTTGTGGGTTGAAAGGAAAATCAAGGTATGGTAGGATAATTGCAGGAAACGCGAAAGAAGTTCCAAAACGAAAGGAGAACCTTATGAGAAAAAACAAAAAACCGATCGCCTGGCTCGGCGCGCTTCTATGTGCCATCAGCCTTTTGTCTGTCCTTGCCTTGCCCACCTTTGCCACGGCACCGCCCATTCCCATCTCGCTGGAAAACGGGAAAACGGTAAACGGTGAGCTGATCGATTCCACGACCTACATACCGCTCAGGCGCTTCTGCGACGCGATGGGCGGCGCTACGATCGAATGGAACGCGCGGACAAGCACCGCCACGGTCACAAACAGCGCACGCGGCTTACATATGACCGTAAAGCAGGGCGCCTCGTATATCGTAGCCAACGGCCGATATTTTTACGCCCCCACGGGAGTCCGCAACGTCGGCGGCTCACTTTACGTGCCCATCCGTCCCTTAGCCAAGGCCTACTGCTTGGACGTGACCTGGAGCGACGCCACGCGCTCGGTGGCACTGAGCTCGACCGGCAAGAGCCTTACGAGCGGCGATAGCTTTTACAAATCGGACGAGGTCTATTGGCTCTCGCGTATTATCCACGCCGAGTCGGGAAGCGAGCCCTTTAAGGGAAAGATCGCCGTCGGCAACGTGGTGCTCAACCGTGTGGAGAGCAAGCAGTACCCGAACACCATCTACGGCGTCATTTTTGACCGCCGCTACGGCACGCAGTTCTCGCCCGTGTCCTTCGGTACCATTTACCGCACGCCCTCCGAGGAGAGCATCATCGCCGCCAAGATCTGCCTTGAGGGCTACACGCTCTCCGAGGACATTCTGTTCTTTATGAATCCTCGCCTTTCCACTACCAACTGGATCGCCGAAAACCGCCCCTACGCCTTCACCATCGGCCGCCACGACTTTTATTACTGATATGAAAAAGCCACCTCTGCGCCCCTGCCATAGAGCAGGGGCGCAGAGGCTTTTGGCCATTTTGCTTTCTGCATTCGCCAAAAAACAACCAAATGCTTTAAACGTGTTGACAACAAAGCAGAAACATGATAATATGAAATTGTAAAATTCTTGGCAGATTTGGAGAGGCAATATGATCTATTACGTATCCACAAGCGGAAACGACAAGGCACTCGGCACGAAGGATGCACCCTTTCGAACCATAAATCACGCGGCGCAGATTGCACGCGCGGGCGATACGGTGCGCGTGTTCGGCGGCGTATATCGGGAATGGGTCAATCCGAAGAACGGGGGCGGCTCTCCTGAAAACCCCATCGTGTATGAGGCGATGGAAGGGGAACATCCCGTAATTAAAGGCTCGGAGATTGTCGAATCTTGGGAAAGGGTCGAGGGAAGTGTGTGGAAAAGCGTTCTGCCCAACGCGATGTTTGGGACCTTCAATCCTTATGCAACGCCTCTCAGCGGTGACTGGTTTTGTACGCCGACCGAGTATCAGGTGCATCTCGGGGACGTTTATATCAACGGTGTGTCGATGTATGAGGCAAGCTCGATGGAGGATCTTTATACGGCCGAGCGTCGCGAAGGCGGGTTTCAGTGCTATGGGAAAAAGAGCTTTCCCGAAGAGCCGATCTTGAACGCCGAAAACACGGTGTATCGCTGGCTTGCCGAGGTTGATGCCGAGAACACGGTCATATACGGAAATTTTCACGGATATGATCCGAACAAAGAACTCATCGAGGTCAATGTTCGCAAATGCTGTTTTTATCCCACACAAACGGGGCGCGACTATATCACGCTTCGCGGGTTTGAGATCTGTCACGCCGCTTGTCCCTTCACGCCGCCCACGGCCGATCAGGTGGCGATGGTCGGATGCAATTGGAGCCGTGGATGGGTGATCGAAAACAATCATCTGCACGACGCCAAGTGCAGTGCGATCAGTATTGGCAAAGAGGGAAGCACCGGCGACAACGATTATACCAAATACCACCGCAAGCATTCGCACTACTATCAGACCGAGGCGGTCTTCCGTGGTCTTCGTGCAGGGTGGTGCAAAGAAAAGATCGGTTCTCACCTCATAAGAAACAACGTGATTCACGATTGCGGACAGAACGCCGTGGTGGGGCATATGGGCTGTGCCTTCAGTCGCATTGTTCATAATCATATATATAGTATTGCGACCAAGCACGAGTTTTTCGGCTATGAGATCGCAGGCATCAAGCTTCACGCGGCCATCGACGTGGTGATCGAAAACAACTGTATTCACGATACTACGCTCGGCGTTTGGCTTGACTGGCAGGCGCAGGGGACACGTGTGACAAAAAACCTTTTCTATGACAACATACGTGACTTTATGATCGAGGTGGCCCACGGCCCGTGTACGGTGGATAACAATGTGATGCTCTCGGCGCAAACGATAGAAAATGTTGCGCAGGGAACAGCTTTTATTCATAATATTCTTGGTGGAAATATGCATCATTTTGCGATTATGGATCGGCAGATGCCCTATCATCTTCCGCACTCTACCGAGGTGCTTGGCATCGCTCCGATCTTTGGTGGCGATGACCGTATGTTCAACAATCTGCTTTTGTGCAAAGAATCGGGATCGCCGATCAATTTCAAGCCGATGCAGCTGCAATATGAGACGAATCTTACCCCGCAGGACTACTATTCAAAGGCGATGGCGGGCGGCTACGGTCACGGCAATCCCCCCGCGCTTCCTGTGTGGGTCGAGGATAATGCATATGCAAAAAGTTGCGATTATCTTGAGCTTGAGCGCGGTGCGGTTACGGCGGAGGGGCTTGATGCAAGAATTGAGCGCAAAGCGAACGAATGGTTTTTGGTCATGGACGTGCCGCAAGCCTTTTTTGATGCAAAATGTCAGCCGGTGACCACCGAGCGTCTGGGAGCGCCCGTATACGCCGAAGCGCCTTACGACAACCCCGACGGAACGCCGCTGGATCTTGTTACCGATCTGATCGGTGACAAGCGCGGGGAAATTCTTCTTCCCGGCCCGCTTGCTCATTTGAAGGTTGGTAAGCAAACAATCAAAATTTGGGAGATTTGAGCTGTTTTTAAAGCGAAAAGCCACGGCGTTGCCGTGGCTTTTCGCTTTATTTCAAAATCAAATGAACGCTTTGTCTCGGGGCAAGTGTGAGCGTCAGCGAGGTGCCGATGTGCGGCGTGCGGATACCTTTTTCGCTGTCCCAAATTTCGAGAATCGGCTCGCGAATGGTGGTTGTGATCGTTTCTTCTCCTTCGTTGGAAAGAAAGAGAATGTCCACGCCGTATTTTCTTACATGGGTCAGGCGCAAATCCTTGTGATGGTCTATGTCGGTCAGCGTTTGGCTGAGACGGCGAAGCTTTGTGAGATATGCTTCCTCATCTTCTGCGTAATCGGAATAATGAATTACGCTTCCACCTGCCGCGCGGAAGGCGGCAAGAAAGCTGGCCGAACGACGGTCTGTCGTGCCGTCTGTGATGATCACGCGGTAGCTCTGCGAGGCAATATGTGCCGCGCCGTCCCGTAGCACTACCTCGTCAAGCAGGGAGCGCTCGAGATAATTGAATTCGATCTGATTTTCGTAAAGGGCGCGCGCAGGTCGATCGGGAAGGTCGCGCTCAGCGCACAGAATGGCAATGTCGGTGATATTCACGCTGTCGGTGTTGAGGGCCGAGCAACGCTTAATGTAATCGGTGATCTCGCCGTACTCATCCCAGAAGGAGCCGTGCATTCCCACCTGTGGCGGCCTTTCGTTGCGCCTGGGGCCGCGAACGGAATAGTAAAAGGCGTGGGGAATGATAAGGTTACAGCCGCGGGCAAAGAGCCAGTCAACATACCATTTCATATCGGCGCGGTCAAAGGCGTAAGGATCGTCGCGGTGACCGCAAACGCCAAAGCACTCGTTTCCGTTTCGCCGTTTGCCGCGGTGACGGGCGCTGTCCGAGGCGCATTTACCCATGGTGCTGTGCTGGCCGATGATATTGGTAGGCTCACCGGGATAAACCACGCGCCATACAATGTCCTGGCAGGGAATGTCAAAATGCGACAGAAGATAGATGTCGTCGCTTCGGGCGGGGTGTCCCGTCAGTGCGATGCCGTGCGCACGGCACCAGGTGGCGATCTGTCCATAATAGACGCGATTCATCCGCGCGAACACCGCGCGTTCATATGCCTCGCGAACGGCGGCCGCCTCCTTGGCTGTAGAATCAAAGAGAGCAGGCAGATGCTCCACGGTATAGCCCGTGGCAAGGAAATCGACAAGAAAATCTCCCGTCCAGGAGATAAGCCCCTTTACTCCGAGACACCCTTGAAGGTTTGGCTCGTCAGTAAAGATGGCAATGACCGTCTTCCCGAAGTGCTCGGAGAGGGAAGCATAGTATTTTTCGTGTGTCAGACGGATAAAGGTGGCAACCGATTTGGGATTGAGAAGATCAGCGGCGGGGGGAGCCCCGGGGTCGGTCTCGTCCTGCCCGTAATACGTACCGCGAATAACGCCGCGCGTGGGGGTCAGGATAAAATAGCGCGGCAAACCGTCGTGCTCGACCGTGGCAATCAGCTCCTCGCCCTCGGCCAGCTCGGGCGATTCGGTCATTTTGAGGCCTTTGGCGCAAAAATCGGGATTTTCCGCCACCACCTGGCCGCCGCACGAGCCTGAGGGGTACATAGCCTCATCGTAAAGAATGACCTTCATATTTAAAGAGGCGGCAAGCTCGACCGCATAGCGTACGAAATGCAGCCAGCGCTCTCCCATATAGGTGATCTCGGGATCCAGACCGATGCGCGGATGAATGACAAAGCCGTCCACGCCCTTTTGCTTAAAGGCGTGTATCTGTCGGGAAATTTCATCCTCGGCCAACGTGTCGTTCCAAAACCAGAAGGGAATGGGCGAAAATTCCACGGAGGGATGCTCAAATTCATATATCAGACGATCCAAACCGAGCGTGTTATTTGTCATAGCAAGCTTCTCCTTTGACGATGAATACCTTGAGTCAATTCTATCATGGATCCGAGTGCTTGTCAATCCTTATTTGACTCTTGACAAAAGCAATCGGGTGTGATATAATGCACTTGCCAAACGAACTAAATATATACAGTACTATGGGTGTATTTTCTTTTTTAGGGATAGGTATACCTTTTTTGGGTTATGCTCGTAGGTAATGAATTTGATAAAATGCAAATTCCATACCTGCGAGGATATGAATATGCCCTCAGGCTGTATACGGTTCGTTTGGCGACAACCGGAGTTTGCGTTTTTGTGCGGCGGCTTCGGCTGTCGCACTTTTTATTTATAAGCCAACTCCGATTGTCGCGAAACAAATCGAGTTTTGAGGAGTCGAATTCTCGCCTGCGGGCTCGGTCAGGGTCGGCTCTGACTGCCGTTTAGGCAGTCATTCACTCCCGACCCGTTCGACTCCTCCATATGAAAACAAAAACACGGGGTACGCCTTGGCGTACCCCGTGTTTTTGGTGGAGATGGGGGGAGTCGAACCCCCGTCCGAAAACCCCTTGAACGGACTTTCTTCGGGTGAAGTTTATCTATTGAAATTCCCCGCGTCGGGCGCCGACAAACAGGCTCCCGATTTGGGTAGCTCTTTTTTGCGTGACGGGTTCAAGAGCAACCGCCCGTGCACGTTCACCGCTAAATGACGCTCAAGCTAAGGCCGCGATACTCCAAAGCTGAACGGGTAGTCCTTAGACTACGGCACTGCCCTTAGGCAGCCAATGCAACGTTATCGTTAGCGTTTAATTTTAAGTTTGGACCGTTTAAAGAGTTGCCCGGCTCTACCCGCTTATCCGATCTCAAAATCCCCGTCGAAACCCTTACACCCCCATACGGAAACAAAAATATTATACACCATTTCCGTTCAAATTTCAATAGGTTTTCTTTCTTTTTCTTCGACATTTTTCCGTGAATTCCTTATTGACAAAAAAGTGGGACTTTGATATAATAAATAAGTATGATTTTTTGGAAAGGGATGCACGATGAAATCCGATCTTCTGAAGCAAATAGAGCTCCGCTTTGCGAAGCTTTCCAAGGGACAAAAGAATATTGCAAGCTACATTCTGGAGCATTATGAGAAGGCGGCGTATCTGACGGCGGCAAGGCTTGGCGCAACGGTTGGCGTCTCGGAGTCTACGGTCGTTCGCTTTGCCATCGAGCTTGGCTTTGAGGGATACCCCGAGCTTCAGCGCGCGCTTCAGGAGCTTGTCCGCACGCGTCTTACCTCGTTTGAGAGAATTGAGGTGTCCGATGCGCTGATCGGCGACAAGGACGTGCTCGAGCAAGTGCTTCTTTCGGACGTGGAGATGCTCAGACACACGCTGGACTGTGTGGATCGCGAGGCCTTCAATCAAGCGGTCGACCGCATCATCTCGGCCAAGCGGATCTACATTCTGGGCGTTCGTTCCTCGGCGTCTCTGGCCGGATTCCTTTACTATCATCTGCAGATGGCGTTTGACAATCTCACGCTGGTGCAGACCACCTCGGGCAACGAAATGCTGGAGCAGATCATGCGCATCGACAAGGACGACGTGATGATCGCCATCAGCTTTCCTCGCTATTCCAAGCGTATCATCAAGGCGGTGGACTTTGCGCGTAACAAGGGCGCGGGCGTGATCGCGCTGACCGACAGCCCCGAATCGCCCATTGCCGAGAACGCCAGCCATCTTTTGACGGCAAGCAGTGATATGGCCTCCTTTGTCGATTCGCTGGTGGCACCGCTTAGTATCATCAACGCGATCATCGCGGCGGTGGCACGTAAAAAGAGGGAAGAGCTGACTACCCGTCTGCGTACCTTGGAGCAGATCTGGGATGAGTACGACGTATATGAAAAGCACCATGAATGACGCAAGAAGAGTTGTTGTGATTGGCGGCGGCGCGGCCGGTATGATGGCGGCGATCTCGGCGGCGAGGTACGGTGCCGCCGTTACGCTGTTTGAAAAAAACGATCGCCTCGGCAAAAAGCTTCGCATTACGGGAAAGGGACGCTGCAACGTCACCAACGATTGCGACGTTAACGAATTCCTGCAGAACGTGCCCACCAATCCGCGCTTCCTTTACGCGGCCTTAAGCCGCTTTTCGACCGAGGACACCAAGCAATTTTTTGAGGATTGCGGTGTTGCGCTCAAGACCGAGCGGGGCAAGCGCGTTTTTCCGGTATCGGATAAGGCGCAGGACATTGTTGACGCTCTGGTCACTGTGTGTCGCCGCGAAAACGTGAGCGTTGTTTTTGAAAAGGTCAAGCGTATATGTACCGAAAACGGTGCGGTTACGGGTGTGGAGACCGAGGCGGGGATCGCTCCGGCCGACGCAGTGATCGTAGCCACGGGCGGTATGTCCTATCGGCAGACCGGCTCGGACGGTGACGGTTATCGCTTTGCCCGCGAGGCAGGACTTGAGGTGACGCGCTTGATCCCCTCGCTGGTACCGCTGACCTCCGAGAGCCGCCTATGCGTGCGAATGCAGGGGCTTTCGCTCCGCAACGTTGCGCTTCGCATCTGCGAGAAGGCGAGCGGAAAGGCCGTTTATGAGGATTTCGGCGAAATGATGTTTACGCATTTCGGCCTGACCGGTCCGCTCATCCTTTCGGCCTCGGCACACATTTCGGATATCGTGCCGGGCAAGTATGAGGCGCAGATCGATCTTAAGCCCGCGCTGGACAGAAAAACGCTGGACACGCGCCTGCTTCACGATTTTGCCAAGTTCAGCAACCGCGATTTTGCCAATTCGCTTTCGGAGCTGCTTCCGCAGAAGATGATTCCCATAATCGTGGAATGCTCGGGAATTCCCGCACATAAAAAGGTCAATTCCATCACCAAGGAGGAGCGCACGGCGCTCTGCGAGCTGCTCAAGGCATTCCGCGTGCCGCTGAGCGGTCTGCGTCCGATCAACGAGGCCATCATTACCAAAGGGGGCGTGGCGGTCGGACAGATCCGCCCGAACACCATGGAGGCAAAATCGGTGAGCGGACTTTACTTTGCGGGCGAGGTGCTGGATCTTGATGCCTATACGGGCGGCTTCAATCTGCAGATCGCATTTTCTACGGCGGTTCTGGCCGGCGAAGGCGCGGCGATGGGCGTGTGAACGCCCGGGAGGGATATATGATAAAGGTAACATCGGTAAGACTTGCCGAGGCAAGTCGCGAAAGCGGCGCGATCTGGTATTCGCGTGTCTACACCTCGCGTGACGGACTTGAGTGCAAGGAATTCCGCAAGACTCAGCGCGAATCCGACTATCATAACGGACTTGAATTCCGCGTCAGCCCCGACAACGGGCGCACGTGGGGCGAGTGGCAGACTGCCGACCGTGCGGGTTATTCGAAGACCTTTGGTGAGGACGAATACACCTCCGAGGAGATCGGAAGGGTATGGAATCCCGTGCATGAGCACTACGTTTGCACGCTTTTCACGCGCTTCTTCCTCGGCGGACACAAGAAGGCCTACAGTGGCTATTGGAGTGGCAAGCTGACGGTGTTTGACCATCAGTATATCCGCATTTACCGCGACGGCGAGGATACGCCGATCTCGGAGCAGATGATGAAGTATGAGGAGGGCGCGGAGTTCGATCCCGAAAATCCGAGAAACGAGGCCTTTCTCACCAAAAATATCGGCTTCTTAAATCCGCCCATCGTTTTAAAGGACGGCGACATTGCCGTGCCTGTCAGCGCAACCGTGCGCAAGGGATGCGAGCTGGCGGGACTTGACGTGACCCGCGTGTTCCCGAATACCCCCGACATTCACCGTTGCGTGCTTGTGGCAAGGGGCGTATACAATAAGGAAAGCGGAAGATATGACTTCAGTTATTCCAATCCCGTGATCCTGAATGACCTTGTGTCCTCGCGCGGCATTGACGAGCCTCAGCTTGTCGAGCTTGCAAGCGGACGCCTTCTGCTTGTGATGCGAGGCTCCAACCTTCAGTACGCGCCCTGGAAGACGCGCATTGAAAAGGGAACGCCCGCTTTTAAGTGGTACGCATATTCGGACGACGGCGGCGCCACCTTCACGGGTGCGATGCCGTGGCACTTCGATAACGGCGAAATGGTCTATTCGGCGGCCACCATCTCGGCCTTCCTCCGCTCCTCAAAGAATGGACAGCTTTATTGGGTGGGTAACGTTTCCGACCACACGGCTTATGCCAACGGCCCGCGTTTTCCGCTTCACATCGCACAGATCGACGAGACGCTCGGTGTGCCGAAGCGCGAAACGCTTACCGTGATCGACACGAAGCGCGAGAGCGAGAGTGACGAGATCCAGCTTTCCAATTTCTCGCTGATGGAGGACAGAGAAAGCGGACATCTTGAGGTGGCATTGGCCAAGCTTTGTCAGTATGGCGGCAAGGAAAATTCGTATTTCTGCGATGCGTGGAGATATTATATTGAATTAGATGCCGAAGCGTGACTTCGGCGGAATGGAGAAGAATATGTTTCAGATTGCAATCGACGGACCGAGCGGCGCAGGTAAGAGCACGATCGCCAAGGCGATCGCCGCAAAAATGGGCATCGTTTAC
>CAJGDZ010000055.1 GCA_904502055.1 uncultured Clostridia bacterium
CATCACGCCGATGCAAAGGAAATTACTGATGTTGGTGAAGTGAACGTAGAAATCCCAACGGATCGTGTTGATATTATCAAAGATTCCGAGACTTGCGATAATGCCCACCAAACCGAGCGTGCAATAGAACGTCTGGAAAATAAGTTGTGCTGTTCTGTTTTTAATCATATTAGCTCTCCTTTTGTGTATGTTGTTTGGATCTTATTTGAACGTATTTTCAATGGGCTCGTCGTATTCGTAGCTGATGAGCTTCACTCCGTATCCGGCGATCGTCTCCTCATCGTCGATCTGCTCATCGGAATAGAAGAGCTCAGCGCGTATGATGGGAGTATGATCGGAACACTTGGGGTCTCCCATAAAATATTCCGGATGTATAAGGAGGCTGATAAAGATCTCTCCACCGTCATCGGTATTGCATATCGGAATGATGCCGCCTTCTTTTATGTCACCCTCGAAGCTTTCCTTCCAATTTACGCAAGGATCTCCGTTGATGTTATACCAAATTACGCCGTCATATTCGCATACGTATACGCCCGACGCGGTTTTTATCTCTCCGTTATGCTCATAGGTGACCGAAATATTAAATTTGCCCTCCTTGATCTCGGGGCGCGGTACATTGAACCCACAGCTTGTAAGAGTGCCGACAAGTAACAATGTTAAACATAAAATGCTAAATATTCTTTTCATATCTGTTTTCTCACTTGAATCAGAAAAATCTTTTCTTTATTAACTCAAAATCCTTCTAAAGCAAATGCAACAACAAAAGCAATGCCTACAATAACATACGTAGCCATAAAAACGGCGATAGGCGTGAGCATGAATAAAGCGATTCTGATCTTGATCTTTTTTTTAGCTGATATGTCTGTTGCCTTGACAAACATAATGATTTGCCATGTCAGCAGAGCTATCAAAGAAACGACCGAAATCGCGATGGGAATATACAAGGAGCTGTCCCATAACGAGATCATAAACAGCGTTCCGACGAACAATTCTGCCGCAAGTAGTATAAAATACATTATTTTTTTCATTTTTTTCGTTTCCTTTTCAGATTTTTTTGTAGTTCTCTTCTTTGAGATTTGTTGCTTTCCTTTTTCTGATTTTGTATATGGATTATTTTATCATACGGAGGTGTACAGATGTTATACAATTCGGCGACTTCTTTAAGATCATTTTCTTTGCTGTAAGATAAATAAATTCGCTTTTGCTATTGACATAAGGCTTTAAAATATGGTATAATATCATTTGTCTATTGGGATGTCGCCAAGCGGTAAGGCACGGGACTTTGACTCCCGCATTCGTCGGTTCAAATCCGGCCATCCCAGCCAGAAAAAAGCACTTGCCAAAGCAAGTGCTTTTTTCAATGAAGCGCGCTAACGCGCATGAAAAATGAAGCAGGGCTTCGCCCTATGAAGCGTGCCTTCGGCACACGGAAAGGCTACCGCGCGCTTCGCTTCACGGCAACAAAGTTGCCGCTTCATACGAGCCGTAGGTTTGTGCTTCATATTCGCGCAGCGAATGCTTCATTTTTCAACTCTGAAGTTTTTCGAAATTTTGTAGATGCATTTCGGGCGGGGAGAGATCCTCGTTGCCGCCGCGTGCGGGTTGGCTTTGTTCCGGCTTTCCGACAGGGCAAGGTAGAGCGCCTCGATCTTTTGGGTCATATGGGTGGCGGAGTAGTGAGTCTCGTAGCGGCGAGTGGCGGCGGCGGAGAGGGTGGCATAGAGTGCTCGGTCGCTTCTCAGGCGCAAAATGGCGGCCGCGAGCGCGTGCGCGTCGCGCGGCGGCACAACAAGGCCGCACCCCCTTGCCATGTCGGCGTTTCCGCCCACGCCTGTAACGACGATGGGCTTCCCGAGGCTCATACTCTCGGAGAGCGCGAGCGGCGAGGTCTCGGAGAGGTCGGAGCAATTCAGGCTCAGGTCAAAGAGGTTGAGAACGTCACCCACGTCCTCGCGAAAGCCGAGGAATTTGACGTTTGGCAGGTCGCTTGCGGCGGCGCGAAGGCGCTCAAGGAGCGTGCCGCCGCCCACGGCGAGAAAAAAGAGGCTTTTTTCCTGCCTCAGCAGGCGCGCCGCCGCAAGAAAGGCTTCGTGTCCCTTGCCGCGCTCAACGCGCGCACACAGGCCCACCACAAACGCGCCCTCGGGGATGCCAAGCGCGGCACGGAGGGCGGCTTTTTGTTTTGAGTCAAGCACCCGTGGGCGCTCGGCACCCCCGGGAATGACCGCAAGGCGGTCACACGCGCTGCCGCGCTGTGTGAGGTTTTTGCGCACCGCCTCGGCGGTGGCGATATAAAACACGCCGCTGACAGCTTCAAACGCGCGAAAGCAAAGGCGCGCGAGGAGGCTTTTTTGCCGTGCGGTCGGCGCAAAGCAGCAATGCTTGGTGTCGATCCTGACGGCTCGGAGGGGTAGTGCGGCCAGCCGCGCCGAGAGCGAGGCGTTTGTGTGGATGATGTCGGGCTTTTCCTGCCAAAAAAGGCGAAAAAGCGGCCAAAGGGCGGTGGGGGAGAGCGTTTTGTCGCCGCCGCGCGAAAGCGCAAAGCACCGCACACCAAGCGCACGCACGCGCGGCGCGAGCAGACTCCCCTTGGGCAAGACCACAAGCGGCTCAAAGCGTGTGCGGTCGGTGTGGCGAAGCAGACCCAGGAGCAAAACCCCTGCGCCGCCGATGTTTTTGTCGCTGATCACGTGAATGACCTTATACATAAAATCCCCCCAAGTGCCGTTTTTGCTAGTTTGCGCGGCTTTGGGGGGAATATGCAAGATGGGAGCGGCCTGCGGCCGGTGATATGCACCTTCGGTGATGCCATACGCCTACGGCGACACCATACACGCTGACGCGTGATTCCATACCAAGCCTGCGGCTTGGATAAAAAACGGCAAATTCCTGTCGGAATTTGCCGTTTTTTTTGGCCTGCCCGAGCGGATTCGAACCGCTGGCCTTCAGAGTCGGAGTCTGACGCGCTATCCAGCTGTGCCACGGGCAGATATCATCCTATTATAGCACAAAGTTTTGGGAATGTAAAGCGTCTTTTGTCAAATTTTCGTTTTCTGTTCAAGAAATCTCCGCGGTGTGCGGTCGGTGGTCGGATACCACGGTGGGCGGAATGTCGGCGGCGGTGAGCGCAAGGTCGCGCGAAACGAAGAGATAGTCGATCTTGCGTGTGGGCGCGTCGGACGGGTAGCTGAGGCGCTCGCCCGAGAAGCGCGTGGCGGCATCGGTCATACGCGCGCGGATGGGCGCAAGGAGGGGACTTTCGGGGGTGAGGTTGAAGTCGCCCATCAGGATGCATTTTTGGTCGGCAAGGTGCGGCAAAAGCGTGCGCACGGCGCTCTCCTGCTCGTCGGGATTGAGCCCGAAATGCGTGACCAGCACCGTAAAGCCGCCTGCAAGCGCGGCCTTCAGAATGCACCGCGTTTCGTAGTAGCCGCTATAGGCGCGCGGCGAGGGGTCGGGGATGGGGATGACCTCGGCGGCAAGGATGGGAATGCGCGACAAAAGCGCGTTGCCGTAGGGGCCGCCCTTTGTATCAATGGCCTTGGCAAAGAAAAAGTACGGCATACCGGTAAGGCGCGAGAGCGTCTCGGTCTGCGCGGTGTATTCGGGGTGCGTGCCCTCGCCGCGCACCTCGTTAAGCCCCACCACGTCGGCACCCAGCGCGACGATGGCCTTGGCCAGTGCTTCAAAATTTATCTTTTTTTCCACGTAGTGATAGGCGTGCTGTATGTTGTAGGATGCAAGCTTCATAAAAGGCTCCTTTTTTGCGTTTGTGACTTCAGTATACGCCGCTTGCGGCAAAAAGTCAATCCCCACGGGGCAAAAAGGGGGACTCTTACGGGAAAATATGTTGGCCGAGCTTGAAGCGGCCGAATAAAAAATATGCTCCGCATTCCGAGGAATGCGGAGCTTTTTTTATTTGAGACCTCTCACGCCGGTGAGGATCAGGCGGCAGAAGTCGCCCTCGTGGGGCTTGTAGGTGATGCGGGTGATGGGCGTTTCGGGGCGGGGATTTTCCCACACGTAGCCCGTGATGCACACATCCGCGCCGTCCGCGGTCTTGCCCTCACAGATCGGGTCGGCAAACCAGGTGCCGACATAGCCGAAGTGGTTGTAATACTGGCCGTGCTTGGGCGTGCCGTAGCCGCTCTTATAGCACATGACGTTCTGAGCGTAGCGCACCTGTACTTCCTCGGTCGTGCCGTCCGCGTATTCCACAAGGTAGGCACCCACCGGGACGTGATCCTTCCATACCTCGCGCTTGTTCGGATACACGGTGGCGTGCTCAAACACAAGGCGATCAAAGGCGCCGCCCACCGCAGCGGTCGCGGTCTCGGCGTTTTTGGCATCGGGGCAGAGCGAAAGCAGCTCCGAGGGAACGCCCTCGGTGTTCCCCGTAAGCGAAAGGCGCGTTTCCGTGTAGCCGCCCGGGCGGAGCTTGCCGCGAAGCGCGTCACGCGTGCGCGGCTGGATGTGCCGAGCAAGCAGTCTTGTGTAGGACTTGCGGTTGGTGCCGTCATAGCCTTCGATATTCCAAAGCATTTCCGAGAGGCACATCATCTCCCACAGCTTGCCGTTTCTGCCGTGGATCTCCTCGTCGGCGATGATCCACATCGAGACCTCGCCGCCCACCATGCCGGGCTTTGTCAGACGGGAATTCGGGCGTGTGTAGTGTGAGGAGTAAAGGTTGCCCACCGCTACGGAGAACCCGTGCTTCAGGATATTGTTTTCAATGTCGCTGTCGGGGCGGAAGTACCAGATGAAGTCGAGCATCACAATGTCGCGCGGAATGCGGTCAATGTCCGAATCGGCATTTCGGTGCGGATGGAGCATATCGCACCAGATCATCATTTTAAGCCCCTTTTTCGCCAGATAATCGTGCATGGCGATGATGTGATCGGCAAAGAGCGCGCCGCGTGCCTTGTCGCGGCAAAGCGGACAAAGCCCCAGCTGGTAGACCTCATCGTGTCCCATATGCACGTAGCCGTCGGGCTCGGTGACCTCCACGATCTCGTCGATGATGTCATACATGATCTCGTAGCACTTCGGATTGGAGGGGCAATAGGAATGCGCGTAGAAATTCGAGGGGTTGGCTTCGCCGCGGATGACCTCGTTTGGCGCGTTCTCGTCGCGCTCGGCCAGCTCGGGGTGCGCGTAGGTGATGTACTGAACGTGCCCGAGGCTCTGCACCTCGGGAATCAGCGCAAAGCCCAGCTCCTTGATGATGGCGACCAGGCGGCGGACGTCGTCCTTTTCCAAGAGCGTGCGCCAGGATACCTTATCCGAGTGCGGCATATAGGGCTGCTCGCCCGCGTCGGCCTTGCGGATGGCGTCAAGCCAGCCCTCGCTTATTTCGGGATGGCGGTCAAAGCGCATACCGCCCGCAAATTCAAGAAAAATGACGTTGTAGCGCATCGGAAGCAGAACGTAGCGCAAAAGACGGCGCACGTAGTCAATGCGGTCGTGCCGCGGAAGCCCGAAATGGAAGCCGCGCATACGGCAGGAGGGGCGGTCGTCCACGTCGGCAAGATAAAGCCCCGTTTCGCTCGTCAGCGAGAGAAGTGTGTCGGTGCCGTAGAGCAGGGCCAGGCGGCTGCTTGCCGTGACGGTGACGGTTTTTCCGTCGAACGTGACGGTGTAGCGCTCGTCCTCATAAGAGGAATCCTTTTTGAGAAGTACCGTTACGCCGTCTGCGCTCTGCCACGCGCCGAAGCGCTCGGTGAGACCTTCCGCGAGGAAGTTGGCGGCAAAGGCCTCGTCGGGATCGTCCGAGGCGGCAATTACTTCTTTTATCTTGGCGTAGCCCTTGTGCGTGCCGATGGATTTGGGGGTGGGGTAGACAAGCGGAACGCCGTCCTCACAGGCGCCGAGGATGTCCAGCTCCGCGAGCGTGACGTCCTGAAAGTCGGCGGTAAGGCGAAGCGTGAGTTTTTGCGCGGTCACGCCGACGGGAATGGAGATAAGTCCTCCAAAAAGAGCGGTGCCGTCCGCGCGGCGTGCGCCGACCACGCGCCCGTCCGCCAGCACCTCGGCGGCGGCCAGCGAGGCCTTGGCGGCCCTGAAATTGACCGCGCCGACGTAGCACTCGCGCTCGAGCGTGATCGTCACGTCCACGCTCATGTCAAAGATCTCGTCGATGCGCCAGAGGTAGGCACCCTCCTCGTTTACCGAGGGGACAAAGGGCAGGGGGCTGTCTATGTGAGTAAAGGTAAGAGCTTTGTCGTAATTCAGGCTTCCGATGTACATAGTGGTCTCCTTTTAAAAAATTCCGATAACCGTGATGGCGGCAATGCCCAGCACAAAGCCCGCGAGCTTGCGCGCGCCGATGCGCTCGCCGAAGATGACGCGCCCCGCGAGTGCGGTGACGGTCATGGATAAAATGTTGGACACGGAATACTGGATAACGGCGGGAAGCTGCCCCGCCAGCGTGAGGTTGGCTATGTTCATACCGCCAAGCACCGCGCCGCCCAGCAGCATCAGGAGGACCGACCTTTTGCTTTCGTAGAGCGAAAGGCGCCGACCTTCGCCCTTTGACAAAAGTGAGGCGACAAGCGAGAACAGCGCGGCAAGGGTAAGCGCAACCACAAGAAAGGGAATCAGCTCGTCGCGAGAGGGGGACGCTTGGTGGATCTTCTGAATGACGGCGTTGGCACCCGAGCCGAGCATGGCAAGCGTTGCCAAGGTCAGCCAAAGCCAGGAAAAGCGGCCGTTTTTGTCGGGCGGCAGGATGAGCACGAGCGAGAGGAGCAGCACGAGAATGCCAAGGAGCTTTCCGAGCGTGAGCGTCTCCTCAAGAAAGATCGCACTATAAAAGATGGGCACCAGAAAGCCGCAAGCGTAAATGAGCGAGGTCAGCGAGGTAAAGCCGCGCGACATCGCCAGGATCTGCATCAGCTGCGTGAAAAGCAGAGAGAGGGCAAACACTGCCGCAAGGCCGAGCGAAAAGCCCGAAAGCGTAAAAAGGCTTGAGATCTGCCCAAGGCTACCAAGCAAAATGACGATTGCCCCCACCGCAAAAATGTTGGCGTTCAGAAAAAACATACCGCGCATATCGCGGCTGTCCTGTCCGATCATTTTGCTGATGATGGCCTTGGCCGAGGTGGCAAGCGTGGAGAAAATAAGCAAAAGATAGATCATGGTTTGCTCCTTTTGGCTCAGGATACCCCCATTATACTCCTTCTTTATGGATTTTTCAATAGATATTTGAACAAAATTATGTGTTTTTGAATCGGAATCTAAATTTTGATTTATCGGGGAGGGGAGAACGTGCCTCCGGCGGCCAGCCTTTTGAAAAAGGCTGGGCGAAAACTTTTGCAGCATGGGTCTGCTTAAACTTCACGTCATTTTAGACGGAAAGCCGCAAGGCTTCCCGTCAGCGCAAGGTCGGCAATCCGACAAAGAGAGCTTGCTCTCTTTTCGGCTTGCTGACCTCGCGCGCCCGAGACCTTCTCACGCGTGAGAAGGTCTCAAAATGACTCGGATATCGGGTCATACGTTGTTTTCACGTTACCGTTCGGGCTCCGAGGGAAGCGTAGCCGTTTTGCCTGTAGGCAAAAGTTTTGCGGAGCTTTTTCAAAAGCGACCGTTCTCCTTTACAGACAAAACACACCGATAAACTTCAATATATTAAAAAAAGCCGTTCGTCAGAACAGCTTTTTCGGTATGTCGACAAGGCCGGCAAGGTAGTCGAGAGATACGTTATAATATTTGGCCAATGCGATAAAGTGGTGCATGGGGAGCTCGCGCTTGCCGCTTTCGTAAAGCTGATATTGTTGCCTGGTGATCTTCAAAACGCAAGCAATGGCTTCCTGTTTTTGGTCCTTGTCCTCTCTGAGATCTCGGAGTCTTTGGTAAAGATACATAAATTTTCTCCTTGCTCGGTGGAAAAGCTCCGCCGATCTTTGTTGATATTTCCATTTTATCACGGAATTCAAACGAATGCTTGACAAGCACTCGTTTGAATGCTATAATATAAGGGCAAGCTCCGATTTGTCGCACACCCCATAAGACGCAGCCGTAAAATATAGGGCTGCGTCGGGGCGTGATAATTTTTTTCGGGAAACCTCTTGACAAGGGGGGAGGCTTGCGGTATAATATACGATGTCATTTTGCGGAAACGGGGGAAAGTGAGGGATCGATATGACGCTGGATATGAGGCCAATGCTTCGCGGCGAGGTAACGAGCCTTGCGCTTGACTACCGTCTGACGCCGATGGAGATCTACGGCGTTCGGTTTACGGACGATCTTCACGCGGTGGGCGAGGTAACGGACAATGCGGGCTATATGCGCCTTACGCTTCGGATCTCGGTGCCGTACGTGGCAGAATGCGCCCGATGCCTTGACGAGGTGGAGGGTGAGTTTGAGGAATTGTTCGAGCGCACCGTGGTTACGAGAGGTGCGGTCGACGAGGACAAGCTGGAGGAAAGCGTGGACGAATATGCGGTTCTCGATGAGAACGGTATGCTCGACGTGGACGACGAGATCGTGGAGACCATGACGCTTTTGTTCCCCAAAAAGATCCTTTGCGGGGAGGATTGTCCGGGGCTTTGTCCGAGGTGCGGTAAGCCCAAGCGCGAGGGCGATTGCGGCTGTCCGGAAAAGGAAATTGATCCGAGATTGGCGGTTTTAAAAAAATTACTTGACAATTCGGAAAAATAAGTATATAATAGTAACGATATACCGTGTATAATTTCAAGGAGGTGTAGTTCAATGGCAGTACCAAAGAAAAAGGTCTCGAAGGCTCGCAGAGATAAGAGACGTTCGAATAACTGGAAACTCGATTTGCCGGGCATGGTTAAGTGCCCCAAGTGCGGCGCATATATTCTTGCACATCGCGTATGCAAGGCTTGCGGCTCGTATGACGGCAAAGAAGTTGTAAAGCAGGACGCGTAAGTTTTGCTTTGCGAAAAATGACTCAATCGACAACATGACCACGCGCCATGCCTCGATTGAGTTATTTTTTGTAAGAAAGGAAGGACAATGAACAGAAAGACATATGTGCCGATTCGTGCGATCGGCTTGATTTTGACGCTGATCATGCTGGTGGCGGCGTTTACCGCGTGTGTAAAAACCAACGAGGACGGAACGCTGGACCTTTTGCATATGGATCTTACGCCCTACATCACACTTGGCGACTACCGCGCCACGCCGTACGAGCTGGAGGTGAAAAAGGTGACCGACGAGGACGTGGCGACCGCCTTTGACGAGTTCCAAATGAGTCTGTATTCCTATGAGGATTACATTGAGGCTCCGGTCTCGCGCCCCTCGATGGTGAACGATTATTTGCAGATCCGCTACGTGGGCCGCATTGACGGTACTGTGGTGGACGAGAGCCCCGAGAGCTCGCCGCAGTATCTTTTGCTGGCAAACGGCAATGGCTATTACGACTGGATCAACGATGCGCTTGTCGGTGTCCGTGCCGGTGAGACGGTGATTGCCGAGGGTCAGCTTGGCGAGGGCGAGAACTACGGCGAATACGCCGGGCGCACCATCACCTATGAGATCACGCTGGTGGCCATTATGGGTCACTATACCTTTACCGAGATGACCGACGAGATCGTCAAGGAAAAGACGGGCTACGAAACGGCCGAGGCCTACCGTGCGGCGTTGCCGACCGTGCTTTTGGACGCACGCAAGGAGCAGGCGCTTTCCACCGTCTACAAGGATGCGTGGGAAAAGGCCATCGAGGCCTCCACCATTCATAAATATCCCAAAAAGCAGGTGGATTACTATTACAACGCTTTTTACGGCAACTATTCTTACATTGCCTACCAGAACGGCGTGAGCGTGGACGTGGTGCTCTCGCAGTACGGGGTGGACAAGGACAAGATCCGCGATATGGCCGAGCAGTCCACGGCCGAGGATCTTTTCTACTATGCGGTGGTGCAGGCCGAGGGGCTTGAGGTGACCGACGAGGAGTACGCTGAGCGCGTGGTCGGCATTGCCGAGGGTCAGCAAATGAGCGTACAGGAGCTGGAGGCCGAATACGGTAAGGAATACATCCGCGACAGTATGCTCTATGACGAGGCGATCCTGTTCGTGGCGCACGCGGCCAACGTCAATTATATTTACGTCGATTAACTTTGTTGAAAATGACGAAGGATTGACCCTATGAAAATACAGGATTTTCCCCAAAAAAGGCACTCTTTTTGCCTGTTTCTGTGGAAAAACCTGTGGAAAACTCCGAAAAGCTGTGGAAAACCCGGGCTTGCAAGGCAACCCCGGTTGACACATAGCCCTGCGGCTCAATGCCGCAAAGAAAAGGCGAAGCCGCAAGGCTTCGCTTTTTTTAAATTTTGATTTATCGGTGTGTTTGTTTTAGCAAACAAGATTGATTTTTTCAATCCCATAACGTTCTTTAACCTCATCCACCGCTACACGCGGTCCCCCTTCCCCAAAGGGGAAGGCTTCCGATCGTGCTTGCGCAAAAAAAGGGCTACAAAGA
>CAJGDZ010000056.1 GCA_904502055.1 uncultured Clostridia bacterium
CTTGTTCTCAATTGCCTCGGCGGAATAATTCTCGGCAATGACCCCATCGGTTTCGGGATTATAATAGACGTAATCAATACCGTTGAGAATGCCGCGAAGCTTTGAGCGCTCCGCTCGGATGATATACTCCAGACCGTGCGCATACTCCGCAGTGCATATCTCCTCGGCATAGCGCGGACTTACCGTGGAAACGCGATCTGCGCATACAATGGCGCCCTTCATTAAATTGATACATCCATCGTACTCCAGCATACCGTGCGCGTCCTCAGCAAGCCCAAAAACGTCACCAAGGATGCGAAAATCATACTTTCCCTGATACTCAATATTGTGAATAGTAAAAACGGTTTTTATTCCCGCATATCCCTGCCGCGTTTGAAAAAGACGCTTTAGATAGATAACACTGAGCGCACTGTGCCAGTCGTTCGCGTGCAGTATGTCGGGATAGAAGCCAATGTGTCCGAGCATTTCCAAAACGGCCATGCAAAAATACGCGTAACGCTCGCCGTCATCGTAATGCCCGTAAAGCCCTTCACGCTTGAAATAATACTCGTTATCGACAAAATAATACATCACATTGTCTCTTTTGATACATTTTACTCCACAGTATAGCCTTCGCCACGAGAGCCAAAGCTCAAAGGTCACCACATCCTCCATTTGTGCGCGCCAGTCCTCGCCGATCGCGCCGTAGAGCGGCATGACCACACGCACGTCGGTCTCGGCATCCGCCCGTGCGATGCTTGCGGGGAGTGATCCCATCACGTCACCGAGACCTCCCGTGGCGGCAAACGGCATGACCTCTGCACCGACAAACAAAATCTTTTTCATTTCTTTTCCGTCCTTTCTCAAACACTTGTGCCCTTGGCAATAAAAAACGGCAGCGTCTCGTGTCCCGAAAGCACACGCCTATCGTAAATCCGAACCCCTTTGTCGGTAATGACACAGTTCAAGGAAACGTTGCTTCCGATCACAGTATCCTGAAGTACAACGGAATTGCGGATCACGCTTCCGCGTCCTACCCTTACACCGCGAAACAAAATGGAATTTTCCACCCTTCCCTCGATCACACATCCGTCCGCCACAAGCGAATTTTTCACCTCCGCACACGCGGTGTATTTGGTCGGTGCGGAATTTCGAACCCTGGTATAGATCGGAAAGTTGGGCACACAAAACAGATCCCGATTTACCCTTGGATCGAGAAGCTCCATATTGCAGGCATAATACCCCTCCAGTGAGCCGATGAGCGCATAATATTTCTTGTGATGATACACGAAGAACCGATCACGGCCGACGTTCGGCAACAGCGCATCCAGGTAAAAATCCGTTTGCCTTTTCGTTGCCGCATACTCCACCAGATGAATCAGATATGTCCTTTTCGCAATCAAAATGTTTGTACTGAGACACTCGGTTCCGCTTTTTGGACGAATTTTGGTAAAACCGAGGATCTGTCCTTCGTCATCGGAGGTTACGCGAACAACGTTGGCGTTGAACTCATATTTGCCGAATTCAACGTCCGCCGTTACCACCGTAACGTCGGCGTCGGTTTCCCTGTGCTGAGCAAAAACGCGTGAGAGGTCTACGTTGCAAATCGCATCACAGTCCGATAAAACGACATTGTCCTCCTTGCAGTTCTTTAAAAAGCTCAAAACTCCCATAAGCGCTTCCAGGCGTGTGGTATACAGCTTGTCGGGAATAGGGCTTGAGAAGGAAGCAATGAAGGGCGGCAGGATCTTAAGCCCCCCCGAGCGGCGTGCCAGATCCCAGTCCTTTCCGTTTCCGATATGGTCAAAAAGCGATTGATAGTTATTGTGGGTCACAACCCCCACCCTGGTAATGCCTGAATTCACCATATGGGAAAGGGCAAAATCGATCAGACGGTATCGGCATCCGAACGGCACGCTTGCCATCGTTCGGCTTCCGGTCAATTCGCGAATCGCCCCGTCGTGAATGTTGGAAAAAATAAGTCCCGCTGCGTTCATTCTGCTCTACTCTCCTTGATCTCGCTAATCATTTCTCCGTCACCAATGACGTAGTCACTCGGCACTCTTGTAGCCATGCCCACCACCGTGACGCCGCTTGCCTCTCCCCTCGGTCTGCCAATGCTTGCCCCGTCTCCAACCGAAACGTCGGTGTCAAGAATGGCATACTCAACACGAGCACCTCGACCCACCGTAACGCCACTCATTAAGACCGCATCCTTTACGTAAGCGCCCTCCATAATCCTCACGCCCATCCCAATCACCGAGTCAATGACCGTGCCGCGGATCTCACACCCTTCGGTGATCGAGGCATTTTGGATCACCGCATTGGGACCGATGCGCTGCGGTGCAAGGTTCTCATGGCGCGAATAGATCCGCCAGCTCTCGTCATCCAAATTGAGAGCGGGGTTCTCGCCCAGCATATCCATATGAGCCTCCCAAAGCGAGGAGACCGTGCCCACGTCCTTCCAGTAGCCGTCGAAGGAATAAGCATACATCCTCTCACCTGCCGCCAGCATACTCGGAATGACATTTTTGCCGAAATCCCCCGACGAGCTCGTATCGGCGGCGTCCTTTTCCAGATACTTGACCAGCTTTTCCTTGGTGAACACGTAAATGCCCATCGACGCCTTTGTGCTGTCGGGCTGACTTGGCTTTTCGGTAAACCTGTAGATCGAGCCGTCCTCGTTTGTGCTCATAATACCAAAACGGCTCGCTTCCTCAAGGGGAACGTCAATGACCGCAATCGTGCAGTCCGCCTCCTTTTGTTTATGGTAAGCAAGCATCCCCGAGTAATCCATCTTGTAAATATGGTCACCCGACAGGATCAGCACGTATTCCGGGTCGTACCGATCAATAAACTCTATGTTTTGGTATATGGCGTTTGCCGTCCCCTTGTACCAGTCGGACGAGGTCTTTCCCTGATAAGGCGGCAGAATGGAAACGCCACCGTATGCACGGTCCAAATCCCACGGAAAGCCGTTTCCAATGTACTCGTTCAGCATAAGCGGCTGATACTGGGTGAGAACACCCACGGTATCAAGCCCTGAATTGATGCAATTGGAAAGCGGAAAATCAATGATGCGGTATTTTCCGCCAAACGGAACCGCCGGCTTTGCCACCTTATGAGTCAACGCGTAGAGACGGCTTCCCTGACCACCGGCCAGAAGCATCACCACACATTCTTTTTTCTTGAACATAAGCACCTCCGAAATTGCTCTGTATTTGTCGTGTTATTTTGTGTTTCAAATTTGGATTTGTCGGCGAAGGATAAGGGCTCCGTTTGGCGGAACCGTGACCGACAGCTCACTCGAAGCCGACACCAAAAGCCGCCCCTCGTTCCGAACACCACCGCCGCCAAAGCGTGTGTCATCGGAATTCAAAGCCTCCTCATACCTTCCCTCACGCACCCCTTTCAGAAGATAGCCGTGATAACAGACGGGAGTGAAGTTTATAACAACGATCAGCTCCTCTCCCATCTTATCCCTACGACGGTAGGAAAGGATGCTTCGCTCTCTGTCATCGGGGTTGATCCAGGCAAAGCCGTCCCACGTGCGGTCGAGCTCATATAGCGGCGGATTTTCCAGATAGAAATGGTTGAGCTCCGCGCAAAAATACTGCAATTGCGCGTGACTTTCGTAATCGGTCAAAAACCATTCGGTCTCCCCCTCAAAGTCCCACTCCCGAAACTGTCCGATCTCACATCCCATAAAGGTAAGCTTTTTACCGGGGTGCGTCATCATATAGGTCAAAAAGGTGCGGGTGGCATCAAATTTTTGCCGATAGTCCCCGAACATCCTGTCAAGAAGCGACCGCTTTCCGTGCACGACCTCGTCGTGTGAAACGGGCAGAATATAGGATTCGCTAAAGCTGTAGGTCAGCGAAAAATTGGTTTTTTCGTGATGGTATTTGCGGTAGATCGGATCCATCGTAACGTAGGACAAAATGTCATTCATCCAGCCCATATTCCACTTGAACGAAAACCCGAGCCCCTCCTCCTCAAAGCACGTCACGTTCCCGAAGGCTGTCGATTCCTCAGCGATCATCAGAACGTCCGGATAGGCCCCGCGCATATGTGAATTCAGCTTTCGGAAAAAGGCAATGGCCTCAAGGCTTTTGTTTTCCCCGTAAACGTTGGGAATCCATTCGTGCGGCAGGCGGTCATAATCCAGGTACAGCATCGAGGCTACCGCATCCACACGAAGCCCGTCAGCGTGATAATACTCTGCCCAAAAGCTTGCGCCCGATACCAAAAAGCATTCCACCTCGTTGCGCCCCACGTCAAAGCACCGTGTGCCCCAGCCCCGATGCTCCATGCGGTCGGCCCCCTGATATTCGTAAAGCGGCTCGCCGTCAAATTCATAAAGGCCGTGTGCGTCCTTGGGAAAGTGAGCGGGCACCCAGTCAAGGATCACACCGATCCCCGCTCCGTGAAAGGCATCGATCAGCGCCATCAGGTCCGAGGGCGTGCCAAAGCGAGCGCTCGGTGCAAAATACCCGCACACCTGATACCCCCACGAGCCGTCATACGGATGCTCCATCACCGGCATCAGCTCCACGTGGGTATAGCCCATTTGCTTGACATACGGCACAAGCTCGTTGATCTGCTCGCGATAGGAAAGCGGTGTGCCGTCCGCGTGCCGCTTCCAGGAGCTGAGATGCAGCTCATAGATATTCAGCGGCTGCTCCGAGGGATTCCTTCCCATGGTTTCTGCCCGGCGTCGAAGCCATGCATCATCGTTCCAACGATATTCGGAAGGATCAAAAAGCACCGACGCCGTCCCCGGCGGCTCCTCCATAAAAAAACCGTAAGGATCGGCCTTGTATAGCTCCCCCTTTCGGGTGATCAGCTTGTATTTGTAGCATCTGCCCCTCTCAAAGCGCGCGGCGTCCACCTCGGTCTCCCAAATACCGCCCTCGGTCATCCGAATCATGGGCGTATCCTCGCCCCACGCGTTGAAGTTGCCGACCAAAAAGACATTCTTCGCGTGTGGTGCCCATACGCGGAAGACGTAGCCGTCCTTTTGGCGGTGGGCACCCATATATTCATACGCGTGATAATTGGTGCCCTCGTGAAATAGAAAAGACGCCAAATTGTCGGTTTTGTTTTTCAAGCGCACGCCTCCTTTTTGTTATACGATTATTATATTGCATCCCGCACGCATTTTTTAGGGAATTCTCGTCCCAAAAGCATCAACCGTACGACCGACTTCGACAAAAGCGGATAAGTTTTTTTCAAAGTCATAAAATTATCAAAAATTATCCATAAACAATACACATTCTCACAATATAATAAAGACAACTCTTTTTTCACGGAGGTGGCATCTTGATCCAAGTAAGAAACCTGACCAAAAAATACGGCGATTTCTTCGCGCTGAATGACGTCAGCTTTGACATCGAACGAGGAAAAATTTACGGATTTTTGGGCCCGAACGGCGCCGGAAAATCCACGACGATGAACATCATAACGGGCTGCTTATCCGCCACAAGCGGAAGCGTGACCGTTGACGGCAAGGACATTTTCGACAAGCCCCTTGAGGCCAAGCGTAAGATCGGCTATCTTCCCGAGCTTCCGCCGTTGTATACCGAAATGACGCCCGCCGAATATCTTGCCTTCATAGCGCAAGCCAAAGGCGTAAGCTATGAGGACGCACCGCGCAAGATCCGCGAGGTCATGGAGCAAACGGGAATCTCCCACGTGGCAGACAAGCTGATGCGCAACCTTTCCAAGGGCTACCGCCAGCGTGTGGGCATCGCGCAGGCGCTTCTCGGAGACCCTGAGGTCATTTTGCTGGACGAGCCGACCGTGGGTCTTGACCCCAAGCAAATTCTTGAGATCCGCGAGCTCATCCGTGAGCTCGGCAAAACCAAGACGGTCATTCTCTCCAGCCACATTCTGGCTGAGATCCGCGCGACCTGTGACCACATTCTCATTCTCTCGCACGGCCGCCTTGTGGCCAATGACTCCATAGAAGCACTCGAACAAAGCGCCATGGCAGACAGCTCACTCACGCTGGCACTCAAGGGTACTTCCGGGGACGCCTCGGCTATTCTGGAGCCGATTGAGGGGATTCTTGGCATTCAGGCCTCGTGCGATGAGACGGAGGACGGCATCTGCCGCTTCGTTCTTGACATCGATCCGAAACATGACCCGCGCGATGCGATATTCTACGCGCTTGCCGAACACAAAATGCCCATCGTGGAGATGGGCATACATCACGCTACACTTGAGGATATTTTCCTTGCGCTCACCTCGGACGAGATGCCGAGCGAGGAGGAAATCGAGGTGGCTGAGTCCGAGACTGAGGAATACATCCCCGTGTTCTCGGCACAGCAAGACGAGCAAACCGAGGAAAAGGAGGAGGCCGACCAATGAGTGCCATTTTCAAACGGGAATTTAAATCCTATTTCATCAATATGTCGGGCGCCCTCTTTATTTCGGTGCTTCTGCTTTTCACCGGTATTTTCGTCACGGCACTCAACCTGCTTGGACAGTATGCAGCGTTTGAGTATGCGCTGGAAAACGTTATCATCGTCTTTTTGCTCATCGTGCCGATCCTTAGTATGAAATCCATTGCCGAGGACAAACGGGCAAGGACCGACACACTTCTGTATTCCCTTCCCATCCGCCTTTCCTCGATCGTAATGGGCAAATACCTGGCTATGCTTGCGGTGTTCCTGATCCCTTCGGGTATTATGGCATTATATCCGCTTCTTCTCAGTCAATTCGGTGCGGTGAATTTTGCCACGGCCTACGCCTCGCTGTTTGGCTTCGTGCTTCTCGGTGCGGCGCTGATCGCCCTGTGTATGTTTATGTCCTCGTTGACCGAAAGCCAGGTGATCGCCGCCGTGGTCGGCTTTACCTCGGTGCTTCTTCTGTATTTTATTCACGCGATCGCCGATATGATCCCGAGCACCCCCGCGGTCTCGCTTGCCTGCTTCCTTGTGCTGGCTATCCTCGCGGCACTTATTCTCCATCACCTGACCAAAAATATAGCGGTCTCCGCTATCATCGGCGGCGTGCTGACGGTGTTGGTGCTGGTGCTGTTTGTTATCAGCCCGTCGATCTTTGAGGGGGCCTTCCCTTCGCTTTTGAATGCATTTGCGCTCTTTCAGAGATATTACGATTTTACCTACGGCATCTTCAATCTGAAGGACGTGCTGTTCTACCTTTCCTTCACGGCGTTTTTCCTGTTCCTTACAGGCAAATCGCTTGACAAGAAGCGCTGGGCATAAGGGGGAATAACGATGAACAACATAATAAAAGAATTCAAGCAAAAAACCACACAAAACGGCCTGCGCGTATTTCTTGTCACCCTTCTCCTGCTCATCGGACTTGTGGTAATAAATCTTCTGGCAGGTCTTCTGCCAAATCGCGTAACCGAGATCGACATCAGCGCTGATAAGATGTACTCGGTGTCAAGCACCGCCGCACGCGAGCTGGCCAAGCTCCGCGATGACGTAGCGGTCTACTATCTGGTGTCGGGCGGCGAGAGTGACCTTGTGGACGAAACGCGTCACACAAAGCTTTTTCTCGACAAGCTTTCCGACTGCAGCCCACACATCCGATTCCGTGTGATCGACACAGCCGAATCCCCCACGTTTGCCACCTCGCTCGGGCTTACCGAGAGTGCCGAAAACAACAGCATTGTGGTCAAGAGTGCCAAACGCACACGCGTGATCGCTCCCGATGATCTTTTCTACTACTATATTGAGGGGGCTGGAAAAATGACCGCCGCGGAGGCTCAGCAGGCCGTCTATATGATCCAGATGTACTACGGACAGACCGTGACCCCCACCTATCATTTTGACGGTGAGGGACAGCTGCTCTCCGCGATCCATTACGTGACCACCGACACCCTGCCCAAGATCTATGCACTTGACGGACACTCGGAGATCGCGCTTTCCTCCTCGCTTGCCGAGATGCTTTCTCTGCAAAATATGGAGGTGGCCACGCTCACGCTTCTGAAAAGTGAGGCAGTACCAAAGGATTGCGATCTGCTTCTTCTCAACTGTCCGCAAGCCGATCTGACCGCGGCCGAGGCAAAAATGGTCGGGGATTATCTTGCTGGTGGCGGAAAAATGATGATGATCACCGTGCCCGGAACCTCGACCTTCCCCAATCTGCTTTCGGTAGCCGCCCGCTACGGGCTTTCGGCAAAGGAGGGCATTCTCATTGAAGGGGACAGCAACCACTACTATCAGGTTCCCTATTACCTGTTCCCCACGCCCTCATCCTCGCATGAGATTACCGCCGCGCACGCCGCCTCGTCCTATGCGCTTCTCCCCTCGGCACACGGCATACAGATCGCACAGACCCTCCCGGACGGCGTGACGGCCGCCGAGCTGTTCACGACCAGCGCCTCGTCCTATCTCATTGATATCAACGCCGAGACCATGGACCGCCCCGAGGGACAGGACACCGCAAAGCACACTGTCGGTGTGGCCGCAACGGCGACCGACGGATCGCAGATGATCTGGGTCTCCTCCTTTGGTCTTACCGACGATACCGCCAATTCCTACGCGGCGGGCGGAAATGCCTCGTATTTTCTTTCGGCTGTCAAGTGGCTTTGCCAAGCCGAGGACGAGGTGTCCGCGTTTGCTCCGATCACGCTGACCACGCCGCGCCTCACCCTTTCCGCAGGCACGGCCGGGCTTTGGTCGATCGCACTGATCTTCCTCATCCCCGCCGCCGTGCTCGGCACGGGCTTTGTGTACTGGCTGCGGCGCCGCAGAAAATAAAAAAAGAAGGAGTTGCTCGCAACTCCTTCTTTTTTATTCCTCGTGACAATCCTTCATAATTTCCGAAATATGGTCGATAATATCACTGGCCATCAGCGAGTATTCGCCAAGCGCCTCGGCGGCGGCATCGCCCGCGAGCCCGTGGATGTATACGCCGAGTGTGGCGGCATCAAAGGGCTTCATCCCCTGCGCGATCAGCGCGGCAATCACGCCCGTCAGCACGTCGCCGCTTCCTCCCGTGGCCATACCGCTGTTTCCGCTTCGGTTGAGATACAGCGTATGCTTGTCCCCAAGTCCGCGCGCCTCGGTGCCGTCGCTGACAACCGTCGCGTGCCCCTTGAGCACACAGATCAGCGCATATTTTTCGGAGAAATTGACCGCCGCCGTAAGGCGGTCGCGCTCGATCGTCGAGACGTCCACGTGACAGAGCCGCGCCATCTCTAAGGGATGCGGCGTCACGATGGCCGGTGCGGTAACAAGCCCCCAAAGCTCACCATCCGCCGCCAGCAAATTCAAGGCGTCGGCGTCGATCACAAGCGGCACATCGGCGGCGGAAAGCACCAACCGAAGCAATCGTTTTGCTTGTTCGCTTTGTCCAAGTCCAACGCCGACCACGATGACGTCCGCCCACGCGACGGCATCCAGAATTCCCGCCTTATCCCGTTCCACGTCATCACCGTAGACCGAGAGAATGGCCTCGGGAAGCTGCGTCTGATAAACGATGCGATTGTCTCTGTGCGTCAGGATGCGCACAAGCCCGGCTCCCGTGCGGTACGCCGCCTTGGCAGAAAAATACGCCGCCCCGCTCATGCAGACCGCGCCACCTACCACAAGCACACGACCAAATGTGCCCTTGTGCGATTCCTGTGCCCGTAGCGGAATGCGCGAAAGGTCGGCCGGACGGTACGAAAAATATGCACTCATAAAGCAAGCCTCCCGAAAAATGTTCCGCCTTTATTATAATATACCGCGCGACAAATTGCAACCATTTTTGAAAACAAAAAAACCTTATATTTTGAAAAAACATATTGATTTTTTAAAAAAATCATGATATAATAATTTGATTTTGTTTTGGGGAAAGCCGTTTGCTTTTGCCTGAAAATCTCAAAAAAGAAAGGACAGCAATATGGAAATCTTGTACGAAAATCTGCTGAATCTCGACTTCAGACAGATCATCATGTGGATCATCGGCGGCATTCTGATCTACCTCGCCATCAAAAAGGAAATGGAGCCCACTCTTCTTCTTCCCATCGGCTTTGGCGCGATCCTTGTCAACCTGCCGATCTTTGACAACGTAGAGGCGCTTGTCACCCTTTACAACGCGGGAATTGCCAACGAGCTCTTCCCCCTGATCCTCTTCATCGGTATCGGTGCGATGATCGACTTCGGTCCGCTTCTCACCAACCCCAAGCTGATGATCTTCGGTGCGGCGGCACAGTTCGGTATCTTCTTCACGCTTTGTATGGCATCGATCTTCTTCCCGGAGATCAAGGATGCAGCTTCGATCGCAATCATC